>NZ_JARBDC010000012.1:0-106125 GCF_036577625.1 Paenibacillus sp. GYB003
TGAAAGGGCTGAAAAGTTTGCTTTCTCGTTATCTGGAACTTTGTTAACCTTTTGGAAACGCCTAGTGCGGACCCGCATGCTAGGTGTTGTGAGAGGACGGGGGTTAGCCGCCCCCTCCTACTCGATTGCCTCGGACCGAATCCGAGGCAACGTTCCGGACGAAATCTTACACGCGCTCGACAAGACCGGATTTCAGAGCACGGGCGCTTACATAAACGCGTTTCGGCTTGCCGTTTACCATAATGCGAACTTTTTGCACGTTAACGCCCCAAGTGCGTTTGTTTTTGTTGTTCGCGTGCGAAACGTGGTTGCCTTGGCGCGGGCTTTTGCCAGTAATCGTACATTTGCGGGACATGAGCTACACCTCCTGATAAAACAATCATACCGAGCACATACTTCAATATATTAGCACATGCGATACGGCTGCGTCAATTCCGGGCGATCCCGTTTTGCATTTCTTTCTTTTGTCGATTATAGTAAAATGGAAGCAGCGGTACAATATCGAACCGGGGAGGAAGTCGCCATGCCCATGCAGATCGATAATGAATGGGGAAAAGTGTTCGTTTCCAACGAAGTGATCGCGGTACTGGCCGGATCGGCCGCGCTCGATTGCTACGGGCTCGTCGGCATGGCTTCGCGCAAGCAGCTGAAGGACGGCATCGCCGAGCTGCTCGGACGCGAAAACTTGAGCCGCGGCGTGGAAGTTCGCACGGAACCGGACGGAGTACATATCGAGCTGCACATTATCGTCAGCTACGGGACGAAAATTTCCGAAGTCGCGCATAACGTGCAAGCCAAAGTGAAATACGTGCTGAACGATGTCGTCGGTCTGAAGGCCGACTTCGTTGATATAGTCGTACAAGGGGTTCGCATCGCGCGCTAGTTTGGGGGCTTCGGCCCGATGCCGACACGTATTCCGATGGATGGGGGAGTTTGTTCTTGAGTAAGCGCTTCAAAACGTTAAATGGGCCAAATTTTACCAACATGATGAGCAAAGGCGCCGAACTGTTGCATGCCGGCGTAGGAGACGTCAACGCTTTGAACGTATTTCCCGTGCCCGACGGCGATACGGGGACTAACATGAACATGACATTGACTTCCGGTGTGGATGAGCTGAAGAAGAAAACGTCCCCTCATATCGGCAAATCGGCCGAGGCGTTGTCGAAAGGGCTGCTGATGGGCGCGCGGGGCAATTCCGGCGTCATTTTGTCGCAGCTGTTCCGCGGCTTCGCCAAATCGATTCAGCAGGCGGAGGAGATCGACGCCCAACAGTTTGCCGCGGCGCTGCAGCAAGGCGTCGATACGGCGTACAAAGCCGTCGTCAAGCCCGTGGAGGGCACGATTTTGACCGTCGCCCGCGAAGCGGCCAAGCACGCCGTCGCCGCCGCGCGGCACCATTCCGACATCGGCGGGCTGATGACCGAAGTGCTCGCCAAGGCGAAGGAGGCGCTCGCCAAAACGCCGGAGCAGCTGCCCGTGCTGAAGCAGGTCGGCGTCGTCGACGCCGGCGGACAAGGTCTCGTCCTGATCTACGAAGGGTTCGTCGCCGCGCTGAACGGCGAAATGCCGGAGTCGGCCGCGGCCGCGGTTTTCGAGCCGGCCGCCCGACCGTCGCATGCGGTGGAGCGGTCGCTCAGCGCGCAGGCGCATATGGCGACCGAAGATATCGAATTCGGCTATTGCACCGAATTCATGCTCCGTCTCGATCCGGCGAAGACGACGAACGGCGCGTTCAGCGAGCCGTTGTTCCGCGGCGAGCTGGAGCGTCACGGCGACTCCGTCCTCGTGGTGGCCGACGACGATCTCGTGAAGGTGCATTTGCACGCGGAATATCCCGGCAACGTGCTGTCGTTCGCGCAGCGGTACGGCGATTTGGTCAAAATCAAAATCGAAAACATGCGCGAGCAGCATTCCCATATCGTTTCGGACGGGCATGCCGAAGCGAAGGCGGCGGAGCCGGCCAAAGAGCCGGCCAAAGAACCGGCCAAGGAACCGGCGAAAGCCGATTCCGAAGCTGCGGTCGCGGCGATCAAGCCGTTCGGCTTCGTGGCCGTGGCGGCCGGCGACGGCATTGCGGCCATTTTCAAAAACTTGGGCGTCGACGTCGTCTTGTCCGGCGGGCAAACGATGAATCCGAGCACGGAGGATATCGTGGGAGCGGTGGAGCAGGTGAAAGCCGAAACCGTGTTCGTCTTCCCGAACAACTCCAACATCATCTTGGCCGCGCAGCAGGCGCGCGACTTGCTCGACCGCCGCGTCGTCGTGCTGCCGACGAAGACGATCCCGCAAGGCATCACCGCGATGCTCGCTTTCCAGCCGAACGCAACGGCGGAGCGGAACACGGAGCTGATGGAAGCGTCGATCGGCGACGTTCAGTCCGGACAAGTGACGTACGCGGTCCGCGATTCGCAGATCGACGGGGTCGACATACGCGAAGGCGATTATCTCGGCATCCACAACAATAAGATTGTCGCATCGGAGCCGGATATGATCGACGTTTGCCGGAAGCTGCTGGCAAGCATGATGGCCGCCGGCGGCGAAGTCGTGACGGTGCTGTCCGGAGCCGAGGCGAGGGAAGCGGAAACGGCGCAGCTCGCGGAGCTGATCGAGGATACGTACCCGGATGCGGAGCTGGAAATTTTGGCGGGCGGACAGCCGCTCTATTACTATTTGATATCGGTCGAATAACGACAAGAAACCGTCAGGGGAATGGGGGACGCCGGTGGCGAAAATACGCATTGTGGCGGACAGCACGTCCGATATTCCGGAATCGCTCCGGAAGCAGCTCGGCATCGAGATGGTGCCGCTCAAAGTACATTTCGGCTCGGAGACGTTTTACGACGCCGTTACGATCCAGCCGGCGCAGTTTTACGAAAAGCTGAAAACGTCCTCGGCGCTGCCGACGACGTCGCAGCCGTCTCCCGCCGATTATATGGACGTTTATAAAAAGCTGGCCGAGGGACCGGACACCGAAATCATTTCGATACATTTATCTTCGGCGATGAGCGGAACGTATCAGTCGGCGCTGCTGGCGAAATCGCTGCTCGAGCAGGAGCTGTCGCTGTCGGTCGTCGATTCGAAATCGGCCTCGTACGGCTCCGGCGTGCTTGCGGTGGAAGCGGCCAAGGCGGCCGCGGCGGGGAAAAGCGCAGACGACATTCTCGCGCTGATCGGGCAAATCCGGAAAGAGCTGCGCATTTATTTCCTTGTCGGCACGCTCGAATATTTGCAGAAGGGCGGAAGGATCGGCAAAGCGGCCGCGCTGTTCGGCTCGCTGCTGAACATCAAGCCGATTTTGACGATCGACGACGACGGCGAAGTCGCTTCGGTCGACAAGGTGCGCGGACATAAAAAGGCGGTCGCCCGCATCGTCGACCTGCTCAAGGCCGATTTCGGCGACCGGAAGCTGAACATGACCGTCGCGCATGCCGGCTCGCCCGAAGCGGCGGACGAATTCAGCGAAGTGCTCAAGGCCCATTTCGATATCGCGGAGATGACGTTTACGGAAGTCGGACCCGTTATCGGCACGCATGCCGGACCGGGCACCGTCGCCGTATTCGCCAGACCGGCGCCATGACAGCCGATTTGCACGCGCTCCCCGTCCGTTCGGTCGCTGGCGTCACTCCGGCCAAGGCGAAGGAGCTGGAGGCGCTCGGAATCGACTCGGTGGCGCGCCTTCTCGAATATTATCCGTTCCGCTACGAGGATTACCGGATTCGCGATTTATCCGGCGTCCAGGACGGAGAGAAAGTAACCGTGCAAGGCAAAATATACAGCGAGCCCGTCGTCCAAATGTACGGCCGTACGAAATCGCGTACGACGGTCAAAGTGTTCGTCGATCCGCTGTTCGTGTCGGCCGTGATGTTCAACCGCCATTTTCTGAAGGACAAGCTGCGTCCCGGTCTGGAAATCGTGCTGACCGGCAAATGGGATGCGCGGAGGCAGCAGCTGACCGTGTCCGAGACGGAATTCCCGGGAACCGGCCCGGCCCAGACGGGAACGCTGCAGCCCGTTTATTCCGTGACGGCGGCGATTTCGCAGCGATGGATGCGCAAAACGGTGAAGCAGGCGCTGACGCAGTTCGGCGCGCTCATCGCCGAGGCGCTGCCGCGCCCGCTCGTCGACAAGTACCGGTTTATGCCGCGCAGGCAAGCGGTATACCGGATCCATCATCCGGACGACGCGGAGGAAGGGAAGCAGGCGCGCAGACGGCTCGTTTACGAGGAGCTGTTTTTCTTCCAGCTGAAAATGCACGCCTTTCGCGCGCTGCAGCGGAAGCGGGCCGACGGCGTTGCGCACGAATTCGACAACGAGGTCGTTCGCCAGTTCGTGCGCGGGCTGCCGTTCAAGCTGACCGATTCGCAAAAAAAGGTGATCGGCGAAATTTTGCACGACCTGAAGCAGCCGTACTGCATGAACCGGCTGCTGCAGGGCGACGTCGGCGCCGGCAAAACGGTCGTCGCGGCCGCCGCCTTGTTCGCCTCCGTCAAAGCGGGGTGCCAAGGGGCGCTCATGGTGCCGACGGAAATTTTGGCCGAGCAGCATAAGCGGTCGCTGGAGCGGCTGTTCGAGCCGTACGGCATCCAGGTCGGCCTGCTTACCGGCAGCCTGACCGACCGCCAGCGGCGAGATACGATCGCTTCGCTGCATATGGGGCTGATCGACGTCGTCGTCGGCACGCACGCGCTGATCCAGGACGACGTCCTGTTCCGGCGTCTCGGTCTCGTCGTCACCGACGAGCAGCACCGGTTCGGCGTCAACCAGCGCAGCGTGCTTCGGCGCAAAGGGATGAACCCGGACGTGCTGACGATGACCGCGACGCCGATTCCGCGTACGCTGGCGATCACCGCCTTCGGCGATTTGGACGTGTCGACGCTCCGGGAGCTGCCGCAAGGCCGCAAGCCGATCAAGACGTATGCGCTCGGCCACGACAAGCTGGACCGGGTTATCGAATTTATGCGGCGCGAAGTGCGGGAAGGCCGGCAGGCGTACGTCATTTGTCCGCTCATCGAAGAATCGGACAAGCTCGATGTGCAGAACGCGCTCGACGTGCACGCCCAAATGTCGCACGCCTTTCCGGAATTTCGCGTCGGCCTGCTGCACGGGCGCATGCCGCCCCAGGAAAAGGACGCCGTCATGAACGAGTTCAAGGACAATGACGTACAGGTGCTCGTCTCGACGACCGTCATCGAGGTCGGCGTCGACGTGCCGAACGCCACCGTGATGGTCATCTACGACGCCGTCCGGTTCGGGCTGTCGCAGCTGCACCAGCTGCGCGGCCGCGTCGGGCGGGGCGAGCATCAATCGACCTGCATTCTGATCGCCGATCCGAAAAACGAGACGGCGAAAGAGCGGCTTCGCGTCATGACCGAGACGAACGACGGCTTCGAGATCGCACGGCGCGATTTGGAGCTGCGCGGCCCCGGCGACTTTTTCGGCACGAAGCAGAGCGGCCTGCCGGAATTCAAGCTGGCCGACATGATGAGCGACTTCGACATCATGGAAATGGCGCGCGACGATTCGGCCGAGCTGGTCGCTTCTCCGGAGTTTTGGACGTCGGCGGACACGCTGCCGCTGCGCGAATTTTTGCAACGGGAACAAATATTGGACGGAGATCGGCTCGATTAACGGCTCCGCCGCGCGGATCGATCCGCAATCGGATGGCTTAACGAAGAACCCCCTCGCATACAATGTACAATGACGATTCGGGGAGGTGTTATTTCGTTGAACTATCAAAGTTACGGCATCCCGCGGGAGCTGGTGGAGCGCGTCAAGCTGAAGCTGAGGGACCCCGATACGAAAGAGCGCGTGAAGCGCATATTGGACGGAGTCACAAAGGCGGATTTGCAGGACCGGGTCAAGGTCAAGGCGCTGCTCAGCAGGCTGACCAAAGCGCTGCACGAGCCCGTGTCGGACGCGCTCGCGAACCAAATCGTGCAAATGGTGATCGATCTGAAAATCGATCCGAACAATACGTTCCACTTGATCAAGCTGTGGGGGATGTTTCGCTGACCGGCCGCCGCGATCGGCTTGTAAGGAAGCTAAGCGGGCGCTTCACATGATGCATGTATATAGGTTCGTGGCGGGAGGGAAGCCTTCCGCCTTTTTTTGTTTGTGCCGCGATTCGGAGATCATACGAATCTTACGATGCCGTTTGTTTTTCGTCGCCGGGCGAAAGACGCGGCATCTTTTTTTTCGAGAAAGCCGGCTCCGGGTCGACGGCTAACGAACCTTACGAAGCTTATAGGCGGAAAAACGATCGTTTTTCAAGACTAACGAATCGGTGCATCGTTATCGAGCCGAAAAGGGAAGAAAACGATCCGATTGTCGGGCGGTAACGTTATCAAAGTTCGTTACAAAACCAAACCGTCGCATTCGGCTCCGATAGCGATCGCTCGGTTCGTTAGACGTTGGAGGCTAATCCCGGTTCCCTCCCCATGATCTAGCGTATCGGGATGCACGCCAAAGAACCGTCCGGACGGTTTTTATTCATTCGGCCGTCTATTGACAAAATAAATTAACTCGTGTTAAAAATTATATATGAGTTAACGAATGGAGGGGCGATGGTGGCCGAACCGGATATACCGCTGCGGGAGTTGAAGAAAGCCCGATCGAAGATCGCTTTATACGAATCGTTTTTGTCGTTGATGGAAGACGGCACGTTCCGGGACGTGATGCTCGACGATATATGCCGGAAAGCGGAAGTGTCGCGGGTGACGTTTTTTAACTATTTTCAAAGAAAGGAGGATTTGCTCGTTTATTTTATGCGCGTTTGGCTGACCGAACGGATCATCGAGATCGGAGCCGGACGGATGCGCGGCTTTGCCGCCGTCCGCCATCTTTTGCAGCAGGTGGCGCGTCAGTCCGAACGGCAACCCGGCATCATGCCCAGCTTGATATCGTATTTGGCGGAAATGAACATGCATCCTTGCATGCCGGAGCTGAGCGAGGCGGAAATTCGGCTGCTTTTTCCGGGAAACGAAACGGTGGGCGCCGAAGCTCCCGATATGCGCAAGCTGCTCGAGGCCTGTATGCGCGAGGCGAAGGCGGACGGGGAGCTCCGGAAGGAGTATACGGTCGATTCGGCGGTGCAAGCGTTGTTTACCGTGTTTTACGGCGGTTTTTTGACCGCCCGGCTGTACGGCACGAACCATGTCGCGGACGTATACGAATCTCATCTGCAATGGCTCATTCAAAAATAAAGGAGGCTTCCGATCGTGGGCAAAGCGATTCCCGGCCGGTATACGGCCCGAATGGACGGATCCTTCGTCGTTTTTATGATCGGTATGCGGGTGAACAAGCTGTGGGCCGTGCATAAATGGCTGCCGGTGTTCAACGCGATGAATCCGATGCTTCAGGAATTGTACCGCAACCGCGACTTGGGTTTTCTGGACGCCAGCTTTCATTTGTCGTGGCGAGGGGTCACGCTTGTTCAATACTGGAGGTCGTTCGAGCAGCTGGAGCGTTACGCCCGGAACGGAATCCACCTGAAGGCGTGGCGCGACTTCAACCGCAAGGTCGGCACGAGCGGCGTCGTCGGCATTTATCATGAAACGTATCTCGTTCCGGAAGGACAGTACGAATGCTTGTACAACAACATGCCCGTTTTCGGATTGGCGAAGGCGGGGAGCCACGTTCCCGCTACGGGCGACAGGGAAACGGCCGGAAGGAGGCTTGGACGCGGCGGGGCGCCGGCCGTTCCGACTCCGCCGAACCCGAATCACGCCGGGAAGCCATAATCGAGGTCCCCGGAAAAACGAAGCGGCGGTCCGAGCCGAAGCCCGGCCGCCGTTTGTCCTTGTCGGTTTTGGCAGCGCGACTGCTTACGAAAAGACCGCCGTTAACGCGTTACATGGGCATCGGGTGCTTTGTCCGCCACGACCGTCAAGACGACGTTATGCTCGAGAAGCGCCTTCAGCGCGCACAGCACCATCGTAAAGCCGCCGGTCGAATCGATAACTTGACCGACGATCGAATCTCCGTCCCCTTTGAACCCCGTATTCGTTACGGTGACGAACGTTTCGTCGCCGGTTCTCGGCGTAAACGTCCATTCGACCTCGGTCATGTCGCCGTCCGAACCCCATTCGATGCGAATTCGCCGATTCGGCTCGACTGCTTCGACGTCCACATCGGCAAATACGCCGTACATTTCCCAATCCCAACGGACCCGCTTGCCCGTCTCCAGACGGCCGGTGCTCTTCGTAAACCAAAATTTCGTCGTAATCGCCGGGTCGACAAACGCCTCGAACACTTCCGCGACCGGTCTGCGGATCAGCATGTCCGCTTTGACGAACGGCGCTTCCTTCAAAGTAAGCATGAAAAAGTTGCTCCTTTCGATTTCAATCTTGAAGCAGCTGTTTCTTCGGCGCGTTACCGCAATCTTCGTCTCCTATTCCGGTCGGATCCCCGGAGCCGGAGCCGGTTCGCTCCGTGTCCGCATCGCTCCCACGCATTCGTTTTGCGGGTTTGATCCGTATTTACATTATAGCATTCCGCAGAGGGGCAGCGTTTCTTTCAAATTGCTATATTCGAAATTTCGGCCGAATCGTTTGGACTTCATCCGACGCTGCAGCGCTTCGACATGACGGCTAAGCCGTTTAATGCCCGGTCGAAATCTTCGTACGCATACAGCTGATCGATATGAAAGACGCCGCGCGGCAAGTCGGAGCCGTAAAGCATGTCCGCGGCCGCGGCCGCCACTTTCGCGGTGACGTCCGCCTCGTGCGTTCCATGCAGGAAGCATTCGGCCAATGCGTCTTTGTTCCGTACCGTTCCGATCGCATCGACTTTTAATGCAAACCGGGGCTCTCCGATTCGAACGGAGGAGAACCCGTCGATAACGGCATCCCGGATCCGCCCCGCATTCAACAGCCGATGCGCCCCCATACGCATCGCCGCGGCCAGCGCACCGGTAACGGCGGACGAATCGAAGCATAGACGGGTCGCGACGACCGGGACTTGCAGCGTTCGCGGCAAACTATGCTGATCGGCGAAGTTGAACCGGTACGCCGTTCGTTTGCCGAGCCTGCCTCCGAAATCCGTTCTTCTCCCGTCCCGGAAGCCGGCTATCTGGATTTGTTTCCCGCCCTCTTGGACGATGAAGCCCGAACGCAAATGTTCGACCGTCCATTCGATCGCCGCCCTGCCATGGGAATCGCCCAAGCCGAGCATAACGGAAATATGGATCGCATCGGTAACGTCCAGCATGCGCTTCGCTTGCGAAGCCAGCAGGTTCGTCAATCCCGGCGCAAGCCCTACGCTAAGTACGGCCGTCGCTCCGCAAGATGCGGCCAAATCATGAAGAGATTCGACTTGCGACAAGAAGCGATAATCGGCCGAAATATCGAGATAGTGAACGCCTTGCCGCAAACAGGCTTGAACGAATGACGGATGTCGCTGATCCATACACACGATCGCGAGCTTTACGCCGGCCAGCGCTTCGGGATCGAGCTCTTGCTCCATATCGATTCGCAGGGGTCGAACCCGGCCTTCCGTTTCCCGGCCGAAACGTTCCGCCCGTTCCAGGTTTCTTCCCGCGGCAACGACTTTGCCGGGGTACAGCGGCGCCAGCTCGGAGCATATCGTCCTGCCGACGCGGCCGTACCCGCCGATGACGAGAATGTGATCGCGCATGATTGTTTTCTCCTTCAACAGGCAATTTATGTTTAGCAACTAAACTTAAGATGCAAAAAAATTTACTCGCTCAAAAATTCGCTTAATTTGACGACGCATTTTTCAAAAATAGCGATCTCTTCTTCGGTGAAAGAGGCCCGAAGCCGGTCGTAGAACGCCGAGTGCATCTCTCCGTGAGCGCGATACGCATCCGCGCCGGTTTCCGTAAGGGACAGGAGAACGCCTCGGCGAACGTTCGGATGAGGCGACCGTTTGACAAGCCCTTTCGCTTCCAGACGGTCGACGATTTGCGTAACGGCTCCTTTCGTGATGCCGAGCCGATCGGCCAGCGCTCCCATCAGGATGCCTTCACCGGTTCCGATCGCATCGATCGTATGAATTTCGCCGGGCGTCAAGGCGCCGGCGCTGCCGAACACTCGAGGCGCGCTTTCCAGTCTGCGAAGCTGCATCATGAGCCGGCCGAGGCGAAGGCTGCCTTCTTGCGGCTTGCCGGACGTATTCGATAAATGGTTGTTCGTTTCCATGCCTTAAGTTTAGTAGCTAAACATAATGGGCGTCAAGTATTTCGTTCATCGTCCGAACGATCCGATTGACAAACCGTCGAAAAACCGGCTCCGTATCGGAGAAAACGTCCGATTGTTCGGTCGCGCCGTTCACGAAATCGACCGAGGAAGCAAATTTTCCCTCCAAGCAATCGCGTTATTGTTATTGACAGCTTTCGAAGTCATCCTTTATTATTAATACCACTGGAGAATATAAATGAAAAAATAACCTAATTCCTTAACATCCATTCGGATATTCGCTGCGAAATGATGGAAACCGTACTTATTTAATCCATTGGTGAAAATAATGGAGAGATCGACGATGAAGAAGCATGATCAAGATTTTATGAAACGGCAAAACCGGCTCACCGTTTTTGAAATCATCAAAAACCAGCAGCCGATCTCCCGCGCTTCGATCGCCAAGCAGACGGGCATGAGTCCGACAACGGTAAGCCGGATCGTCGGCGAGCTGACGGAAGAGGGGTATTTGCTCGAATCGGAACAAGTGTCCGCCGGACTGGGCCGAAAGTCGACCTTGATCGTCATGGTCGACGCCGCGGTGCTCTCCGTCGGCATCGAGCTCGATCGCCATCAGTTTCATATCGGCATCGTCGATATACAAGGCCGCGTCGTCGCCGGCGGCACCTATCCGCGGCCCGCGGATGAAAGCGCGAACACGACGCTGGAACGCATCGGCGCGGAAATCGACCGGCTGACGAAAGCGAACGGCATCGACTGCGCCCGAGTGATCGGCATCGGCATCGGCTTGCCCGGAATCGTCGACGACGATCAAGGGGTCGTCCTGTTCTCCGTTCAGCTCGGCTGGAAAAACGTCCGTCTCGCCGAGCGGCTGAAGGCGATTACGGGCTACGACGTGGCGATCGACAACGAGCTCAAAGTGAAAGCGCTCGCGGAACATATGAAGGGCGCCGCCATCGGCTCGAACCGGACCGCGCTGCTCGGCTTCGGCAACGGCGTAGGCTCCGCGCTGATCGTCGACGGGGACATTTATCGGGGAAAAACGAACAGCGCCGGCGAAATCGGCCATACGACGATCGACCCGGACGGGATGATGTGCGATTGCGGCAAGGCGGGCTGCCTGCAAACCTACATCAACATCCATTCGCTGCTGTCGGAGGCGGGCAAAGTTCGTCCGGTCCGTTCGATCGAGGAGCTGTTCGAAGCGAGACGGGCGGGCGAGCGTTGGGCGGTATATTTGATCGACCGCGCTCTCATGTATATGGCCATTACGATCAACAACGTCGTATGCATGTACAACCCGGACAGCGTCATCCTGAGCGGGGAGCTGTTGGACAAGTTCCCGGAGCTGTACGAGGAAGTCGTCGAGCTATGCTTCTCCAGGTTCGTTTGGGAACCGCTGCGGGGAACGTTCTCGATCATGCGCTCGGTGCTGAACGAGCAGGGCGTCGTGATCGGTTCGGGACTGATGTCGCAAAATCGTTTTTTTGCGTTGAAGTAGCGGCCGGCCTTGCGCGCGGCTGCATACGGGAGGGAGCAACATGAAATTTACGCCATTGGTTGAAGAATACCGCGGCGGCGTGCTGGAAAACGTGCATTACGGGGCGATTGCCGTCGTCGACGAGAAAGGCGGGCTTATGTACGCGGCGGGAGACGCGGAGCACGTTACGTTTTTGCGATCGGCCGCCAAGCCGTTCCAGGCGATTCCGGCGATGAAACGGCGCATCGACGAGGTATACGGCCTGGACGGCCGCGAAACGGCGCTGTTCGCCGCCTCGCACCGGGGCGAAGCGTTTCATATCGAAGCGCTCGAATCGATGCTGCGCAAAACCGGCATCCGGGAGGAGCAGCTTCACTGCTGCGCGACGTACCCGCTCAACGAGGACGCCAAGGCGTTGCGCCATCAAGCGCGCGAAGCGAAGCGGAAGCTGTTTCACAACTGTTCCGGCAAGCATGCCGGACTTCTCGCGCTGTGCAAGCATATGGGCTGGGACGAGCGAACGTATTACGAGCCGGAGCATCCGGTGCAGAAAGAAATCGTGCAAACGCTCGCTTCCTTCGCGGAAGTTCCGGAAAGCTCGATTCCGCAAGGCGTCGACGGCTGCGGGCTGCCGATATTCGCGCTGCCGCTGCATAAAATCGCTTATTCGTTTATGAAGCTGGCGTGTCCCGACCGGATCGGGGACGCGGATACGCGCCGCGCCGCGGCCGCGATAGCCGGCCGCATGAACGAGCACCCGCTGATGATAGCGGATTCGAAGTTCGTCTGCTCGGAGCTGCTCCAAGATCCGAACGTGACCGCCAAAGGCGGCGCGAAAGGGGTGTACGGCATCGGCTTGCGGCAGGAGCGGCTGGGCATCTCCCTGAAAGTGTCCGACGGCGCCGAGCACGTATGGCCTTGCATCGTCGCTTCGATACTGGAGAGGCTCGGATACCGCAACCGGGAGACGATCGACCGACTGTACAAGCTCGTTCCGAACGTCATCGCAAACGACGGCGGTACGGAAGTCGGAGAGCGCCGGGCCGTATTCGAACTGAAAGCTTGACCGAGGGAATAACTTCCTATCCTGCGTTTCGATGCGAAGCGCGGCCGGAGTCATTCTATACAACCAACATCATGGGGAGTGAAACAAATGAAGGGCAAACGCAACATGTGGACCGCGCTTCTGCTGCTGCTGATCGTTGCGGTCGCAGCCGCAGGCTGCGGCGGCAAAGCCGGGGACGCGGGGACGAACAACGCGACCGGCGGCCAAGGCGAAGGCTCCAAAACGGTTTCCAAAAACAATAAAGATATCGTGATCGCGATCAACGCCAATTTTATTACGCTGGATCCCCACAACACGAGCGACACGCATTCGATTACCGGCGCAAGAACGATGTACGAAGGCCTGATGGGCTTCGACGAAAATATGAACGTCGTGCCGGTGCTGGCCGACTCCTACAAAATTAGCGACGACGGTCTCGTCTATACGTTTACGCTGAAGGAAAACGTCAAATTCCACGACGGCACCGACTTCAACGCCGAAGCGGTCAAAATCAATCTGGACCGGATTCGCGACGAGAAAAACAACCTGAAGCTGCGCAAAAGCTTCGCGAAAGTGTCCAACGTGGCGGCACAGGACGCCAAAACGGTCGTCATTACGCTGAGCGAGCCGTATAACGCATTTTTGAACAAAATGGCCATGGCGCTCATGGTCAGCCCGAAAGCGTTGAAGGAGCAGGGCGACAACATCGGCAAAAATCCGGTAGGCACCGGTCCTTTCAAATTCAAGGAATGGGTGCAGGGCGACCGTCTCGTCGTCGTGAAAAATGCGGATTACCGGCAAAAGGAGCTTCCGAAAGTCGACAGCATCACGTTCAAGCCGGTGCCGGAAAACGGCTCCCGCATCGCGATGCTGAAGACGGGCGAAGCGGACTTCATTTACCCAATGCCGACCGAACAGGTATCCGAGGTGGAAGGGCAGAAAGATATCGTCGTCGACAAAATCGACTCGACGATCGTCCGCTACGTGACGCTGAATACGATGAAAAAACCGTTCGACGACGTCAAAGTGCGCCAGGCGATCAACTACGCCATCAACAAAGACGCTTATATCAAGGTCGTCAAATCGGGCCTGGGCGCGAAGCTCGATTCGACGATGTCGTCCAAGACGCAATACTACTCCAAGCAAACCGGCTATGACTACGACGTGGCCAAAGCGAAAAAGCTGCTCGCCGAGGCGGGCTATCCGGACGGCTTCTCCGCGGAAATTTGGGGCGAGAACGACTCCGAAACGATGAAAGGAATGCAGTTCATTCAGCAGCAGCTCGCGCTCGTCGGCATCAAGCTGGACGTGAAATCGATGGAAGGCGGCACGCTGTCGCAGCAAATCAACTCGGCCAAAACGCCGGAAGAAGCCAAAATCCAAATGTGGTACGTCAGCTGGTCGCCGTCTTCCGGCGACGCGGACGGCGCGACGAGAGGATTGTTCAGCAGCGAAATGTTCCCTCCGGCCGGAGCGAACACGGCGTACTACAAAAACGCGAACGTCGACAAATGGATCGCGGATGCCAACAAGGCGACCGATCCGAAAAAAGCCGGCGCCATTTACGCCGATATTCAAAAACAAATTTGGGAAGACGCGCCTTGGGCGTTCATGGGCGTCGACCAAGTCATCTCGGGCAAACGGGCTTACCTGAACGGCGTAAAAGTGTTCCCGGACGGTTCCATCAGCGTCCGCGACGCGGAAGTGAAGCAATAACATTCGTTTAAAATAGCGGGGGCCGTTTCTGTATGTTGCTGCGGAAGCGGCCCCGTTATCTAGGTACCGAAAGGAAAGGAGGCTTTCGCGTTGGGAAGATACGCGCTTCAACGATTGCTTGGCGTCATTCCGCTGCTGTTCGTCGTATCGGTGCTCGTCTTTATGTTCATTCATCTCATACCCGGCGACCCGGCGCGGCTCGTGGCGGGCAAGGACGCCACGCTGGAGGAAATTAACGGCATCCGCGAACAGCTCGGGCTGAACCTGCCGCTCTGGCAGCAATATACCCATTATATGGGAAATCTCCTGCAGGGCGATCTCGGAAACTCGCTCCGTTCCGGCTTGCCGGTAGCCGACATGCTGGAGAGCCGATTCGTGCCGACCGTCATCTTAACGTTTACGAGTCTCGGGTGGGCGCTCGTCATCGGCTTGCTGATCGGCACCGTTTCGGCGGTCAACCGGAACCGGTGGCCGGATTACGCGGGCATGCTGACGGCGATTTCCGGCATTTCCGTTCCGGGCTTTTGGCTCGGTCTCGTGCTCATTCAACTATTTTCGGTCCAGCTCGGCTGGTTTCCCACGGGCGGCGTAGACTCGTGGAAGTCTTACGTGCTGCCGTCCCTTACGCTCGGCGCCGGCATTATGTCCATGCTTGCCCGTTTTTCCAGATCGTCGATGCTGGAAACGATGCGCGAGGATTACATCCGGACCGGACGCGCGAAAGGGCTGCGCGAATTCGTCGTCGTCGGCCGCCATGCGCTGCGCAATTCGCTGATCCAGGTCGTGACCGTCGCCGGCCTGCAATTCGGATTTTTGCTTGGCGGATCGGTCATGGTGGAGACCGTGTTCAGCATTCCGGGTCTCGGCAGACTGCTGGTCGACTCGATCGCATTCCGGGACTACACCGTTATTCAGGCGCTGCTGCTATTGTTTGCCACGCAATTCATACTCATTAATCTGATCGTCGACTTGCTGTACGGCGTACTCAATCCGAAAATCCGCTATGCGTCGAACTAGGAGGAAAGATGATGAACAACGATTCGACGATCACGGGCGCCGGTTCCTCCGAACGCGGGGAAGCGGCCAAGCCGCGGCGCGACCGAAGCCGCGCGGGACAGTTTTTCCGCAAGTTTTGCAAGCAAAGATTGTCGCTTGCGGCCGGCATATTCATTTTGCTGCTGGCGATCGTGGCTCTGTTCGGTCCGCACCTGACGCCCTACGACCCGAACGAGCCGGATTACGACGCGCTTATGTCGACCCCGTCGGCCGCACACTGGGCGGGAACGGACGAGTACGGGCGGGATATTTTGAGCCGGCTGATCGACGGCACCCGGCTGACGCTGGCGGTCAGCTTAAGCGCCGTGCTTATCGCGGCGGTTGCCGGCACGGTTCTCGGCCTGCTTTCCGGCTATTACGGCGGATGGCTGGACCGGCTCATCATGCGCAGCAGCGACGTGCTGTTTTCGTTTCCCGATCTGCTGCTCGCCATCGGGATCGTGGCCATTTTGGGTCCCGGGCTGTCCAATGTCGTCATTGCCGTCGCCGTGTTCGGCACGCCGTCGTTCGCCCGGATCATTCGCAGCGTCACCTTGTCGGCCAAAGAAACGTTGTTCGTGGAAGCGGCCCGTTCGATGGGCGCCAAAAACGGACGCATTATATGGAAGCATATTTTTCCGGAAACCGTTCCGAGCGTCATCGTCAACGTGACGATGAAAATAGGCGGCGCGATTTTGGCCGCATCCTCGTTAAGCTTTCTCGGCATGGGGGCGAAGCCGACCGAGCCGGACTGGGGCGCCATGCTCAGCATGGGGCGGGACTATTTGAGCATCGCTCCGCATATCGTGTACGTTCCCGGAGCGGCGATCTTTTTGACTGTGCTTGCGTTTAACCTGGTTGGGGACGGACTGCGCGACGCTCTCGATCCCAAGACGAAAAATTGATGGGGGGCCAGACCGTGACGCCTAAATTGCTGGAAGTGCAAGGGTTGAAAACGGAGTTTCGACGCGACGGCGGAAGCGTAACGGCGGTGTCCGGCGTCGACTTTCATATAAACAAAGGCGAGGTGCTCGGCCTGGTCGGCGAATCCGGCTGCGGCAAAAGCGTGACTTCCTTGTCGATTATGCGGCTGCTCAAAGATACGCCGGGCCGGATCGCCGGCGGCGCCGTCCGTT
Source organism: Paenibacillus sp. GYB003 (assembly GCF_036577625.1). Classification (NCBI taxonomy): domain Bacteria; kingdom Bacillati; phylum Bacillota; class Bacilli; order Caryophanales; family Paenibacillaceae; genus Paenibacillus; species Paenibacillus sp. GYB003. The sequence goes on from NZ_JARBDC010000012.1 coordinate 16,567, forward strand.
TCGAGGGCGTCGATTTGACGAAGCTGGCGGAAAAAGAGATGCGGCGCATTCGCGGGAACGAGCTCGCGATGATTTTCCAGGAGCCGATGACCTCGCTGAACCCGGTGCTGCGCATCGGCCGCCAATTGGAAGAGCCGATTATGATGCATCTCGGATACGGCCGGAAGCGCGCGCGCGAGCACGCGATCCATATGCTCAAGCTTGTCGGCATTCCCCGCGCCGAGGACGTAGTGAACGATTATCCGCACCAGCTGTCCGGAGGGATGCGCCAGCGGGTCATGATCGCGATGGCGATGGCGTGCGGTCCGAAGCTGCTCATCGCCGACGAACCGACGACCGCGCTCGACGTGACGATCCAGGCGCAAATTCTCGATTTGATGAAACGGCTGAAGGAAGAGAAGGAGATGGGGATGCTGCTCATTACGCACGATCTCGGCGTCGTGGCGGAAATGTGCGACCGGGTCGTCGTCATGTACGCCGGACGCGTCGTGGAAGAAGCTCCGGTGCACGATCTGTTCGAACGGCCGCAGCATCCGTATACGAAAGGATTGATCCAATCCGTACCGAAGCTGCGCCAAAACGTGCGCCGGCTCGCGTCGATTCCGGGCAACGTGCCGGACTTGAGCGCCATGCCGGCGGGCTGCAAATTCGCCCCGCGTTGTCCGCACGCGACGGATCGCTGCCTCGCGCAGGAGCCGGAGCTGCTTCCGGTCGAAGGACGGGCGGACCGGAAAAGCCGCTGCTGGCTGTCGGAGCCGGATCAACCGGAAGGAGGGAAACGCGCGTGAAAGAGACGCCGCTCGTAGAAGTGAAAGGGTTGCGGAAAGCTTTTACCGTGAAAAAGGGCTGGTTCGGAACCGCCAAGCAGCTGCGCGCCGTCGACGGCGTCAGCTTCGCCATCCGCAAAGGGGAAACGTTCAGCCTCGTCGGCGAATCCGGCTGCGGCAAATCGACGACGGGCCGGCTCGTCACCCGGCTGCTGAAGCCTAACGACGGGGAAGTATGGTTCGACGGGAAAAACATCGGCGAATTGAACGACAACCAAATGCGTCCGATCCGCAAACAGATGCAGATGGTGTTTCAAGACCCGTATGCTTCGCTCAATCCGCGGATGAAGGTGAAGGAACTGGTGGCCGAGCCGCTGCTCATCCATACGAAGCTGAGCCCGAACGAACGGGACAAGCTGGCGCGGCAGCTGCTGGAAACGGTCGGGCTGAGCAGCTTCCATGCCGAGCGGTACGCCCACGAGTTCAGCGGCGGGCAGCGGCAGCGGATCGGCATCGCGCGGGCGCTGTCCGTCCGTCCCAGCCTGATCGTGGCGGACGAGCCGGTATCCGCGCTCGACGTGTCGATCCAGTCGCAGGTGCTGAACCTGCTGCAGGATTTGCAGGAGGAGTACGGTCTCACGTACTTGTTCATTTCGCACGATCTGAGCGTCGTCGAGCATATTAGCGACCGGATCGGCGTCATGTACCTCGGCACGCTGGTCGAAACGGCCGACAAAGATACGCTTTACGAACGGCCGCTACATCCGTACACGCAGGCGCTTTTGTCGTCCGTGCCGGTTCCCGACCCGAAGCAGAAGAAGGAACGCATTATTCTGAAAGGCGACCTGCCGAGCCCGGTCGACCCGCCGTCCGGCTGCCGGTTCCATACCCGTTGTCCGTCCTGCATGGACATTTGCAAACAGAAGGAGCCGGTTTTCAGAGAAGTGGAGCCGGGGCACCAGGTCGCCTGCCATTTGTACGACGAAGGGGTTCAAACTGCGCATTCGGAAGCGCCCTGACTATCATCGGGGCTTCCTATTCTTGTCGAAGAAGGGATCGCCATGCATCTGATTACAATCGATAACGCCGGATCGGCGGATGTTCCCATCGTTCCGGCCTATGCCGGGGAACCGTTCCCGTATCCGCTGAACGAGCGGCGCAAGCAGCCGGTCGCGGCGACTTGGCTGTACGGCCGGTCGGAAGGCGAACCGGACGTGCTCGCCTTGGGGATGGGAGAGCGCGGCAAGCTGACGCCGGAACGGGTTCGCCGTGCCGGCGGCGCCGCCGCACGCGCCTTGCTTCAGGAAGGCCGAAGCGGGGCGACGCTCGTCGGAAGCCCGGAGGCGGCTGCGGAACGAGGCGGCCGAAGCGGAGAGGCGGCGGCGGAATGGCTGCAAGCCTGGATCGAAGGCTGGCTGCTCGGCTCGTACCGGTTCGATAAATACCGGAGCGCCACGAGGCTGGACGGCGAAGTCGGCTTGAATGTTCGCTCGGAAGATTGGGCCGAGCTGACGCGGTCCGAGCTGGAGGCGGTCATCGAAAACGCCCGTCACCGGGCGGAGGCGACCAATTTGGCGCGGGACTGGGTCAACGAGACGCCCGGCGCGTTGAATCCGGATACGTTCGTGCAATGGACGGCCGAGCTGTTCGAGGACAAACCGGTCGGCGTCCGCATCTATCGCGGCCAAGAGCTGGTCGACCGCGGCATGAACGGCTTGCTGACCGTCGGAGCCGGCAGCGTGTACGCGCCCGCGCTGATCGAGCTCCGCTACGAAGGAAGCTCGCGTCCGGACGCGCCGATGCTTGCTCTGGTCGGCAAAGGGATTACGTTCGATATGGGCGGCATGAACGCGAAAACCGGCCGCGACATTAGCGACGCCCGGATGGACATGGGCGGGGCGGCGGCCGTTGTCGGCGCGCTCGACTTGCTCGTTCGGCTGCGAGCCGATGCGAACGTAACGGCGCTGATCGCCGTTGCCGACAATGTGCCGGACGCCCGCGCCACGCTGCCTTCGTCCGTCATCGCCTACCCGAACGGCTTGACCGTTCAAGTGGCGAATACGGACGGCGAAGGGCGGCTCGTGCTCGCGGACGCCTTGCTTCACGCCGCCGGGCTCGGCGCGGCGCAGGCGATCGACATCGCCACGCTGACGGGCAATGTCGGCGATGCGCTGGGGCTCGGCATCGCGGGAATATGGGGCGATCCCGCGATGACGCGCAGCCTGGCCGAGATCGGCGAACGGAACGGGGAACGGCTGTGGCCGATGCCGCTGATGGACGAATACGAAACGGAGCTGAGAAGCCATTATGCCGATTTGCGCAACGTCGGCACGTCCACGCTGGCGGGCGCGATCGTCGCGGCGCTGTTCATCCGGCGCTTCATCGCCGATTCGATGAGCTGGGTTCATATCGATATGGCCGGCACGGTGCAGTACAAGCAGGATGTCGGCTATGCGGAGGCGGGAGCTACGGGATACGGGGCGAGACTGCTCGCGGACTATGCGATTCAGTTCGCCCGGCAAGCATAAACGGGGAAATCGGGAGATGTCGTTATGATATTGGAAGTAATCGCCACATGCATGGACGATGCGCTGAAAGCCGAGGCGAACGGCGCCGACCGGCTCGAATTGATTACCGCCGTCACCGAAGGCGGCTTGACGCCGGGCATCGGGCTTGTCCGGCAAGTCGTTCAAACGGTGCGCATACCGGTACACGTGATGGTCAGGCCGCACAGCCGCTCGTTCGTCTACGACGACTTCGATGTGAAGACGATGCAGGCGGAGATCGAGGCGGTCGCCGCGGCCGGGGCGGCCGGCATCGTCGTCGGCGCTTTGACGGACGACGGGAGGATCGACGAAAAAGCGCTGGAAGCTTTGCTGCCTTCGGCCGAAGGCATGCAAGTGACGTTTCACCGGGCTTTCGACGAGCTGGACGATCAGCCTACGGGACTTCGGACGCTGCTCCGCTATCCGTCGATTACCCGCGTGCTCACGTCGGGCGGCCCGCAGCCGGCTCCCGAGGCGGCTCCGGCGATCCGGAGGCTCGTCGAGGCCGCGGAAGGGACGTCCCTGCGCATTTTGGCGGGAAACGGCCTGACTCCGGAAAGCATCGAATCGTTTATCGAACAAACGGGGGTGACCGAAGTGCATTTCGGTTCGGCGGTTCGCCACGGCCGCTCCGGTCTGGCGCCGATCGATCCCGCACGGCTGCGGGCTTTATCCGACCGACTTCGCAAGTACGGCCGATCCTAGATTTTTGAAAATAGGTGAATGAAGTTGCACAACTTAGATCAACACGTAGTAGGAATCGATCTTGGCGGAACGAAAATAGCGGCGGCGCTTTTCGACGCGAACGGCGGCATATTGAACCGCGAACGGATGGAAACGGCCCATGCGCGCACCGCGGAGGAAGTCGTGCAGCGGATGATCGACATGGTCCGTTCCGTATCCGCGGGGTATCCGCTTTCCGGCGTCGGGCTTGCGTCGCCCGGGGCGGTCAACAGCAAGGAGGGGATCGTGCTGCACGGCACGAACCTTCCCCAGTGGGAAAACGTCCCCCTGAAAAAATGGATGGGCGATGCGCTCGGCGTCGACGTGCAGGTCGTCAACGACGCCAACGCGGCGGCGTGGGGCGAATATGTGAGAGGCGCGGGCCGGGGATCCGAGAACATGGTGTACGTTACGTTCAGTACCGGCATCGGAGCGGGGATCGTGCTGGACGGTAAGCTGCTGCTCGGCACCACCTCGTTTGCCGGGGAGCTCGGCCATACCATTATCGAGCCCGGCGGTCCGGCATGCATATGCGGCAACAACGGCTGCTGGGAAATGTTCGCTTCGGGAACGGCGATCCGGGATTCGGCGCTCGAGCTTATGCGGAGCAGACCGTCCGCCATTTCGGAGCTTGCGGCGGCCGGCGATGAAGACCTATCTTCGAAGCATGTGTTCGAGGCGTGCAGGCTGAACGACGCGGTCGCCGTCGAAGTGGTCGACCGGGCGGTTTATTATATGGCGCTCGGACTCGCCAACGCGGTCCATACGTTCAATCCGGACCGCATCGTCGTCGGAGGCGGCGTAAGCAAAGCGGGAGATCAGCTTTTCCCGGCATTGCGGGCACGGACGGAAGAGCTTGTCATGAAGCCTTACCGGGGCACGTACGAAATCGTCCCCGCCGGATTACGGGACGATGTGGGGCTGATCGGCGCCGCCGCTTTGTTCCACAAGTCGTGACGGAGCTGCGCAGCCGCTGCCCAATCATGGAAAACGGAGGTTTGCCGTATGAGTACGAGGGAGGAACGAACCCGCTGGTTTATGCGCGACCGGTTCGGCATGTTTATTCATTGGGGGCTGTATTCGATACCGGCCCGGGGGGAATGGATTCGCGGAAACGAGCGGATGAGCTGGGAGCAGTATAAAGCGTATTTCGACGAATTCGACGCTTCCCGCTACGATCCGAAGGCATGGGCCAAAGCGGCGAAGGCCGCCGGGCAAAAATACGCCGTGCTGACGACGAAGCATCACGACGGCTTCTGCCTGTTCGACAGCAAGCTGACGGACTTCAAGGCGACCAACACGCCGGCCGGACGCGACCTCGTTCGCGAATACGTCGACGCTTTTCGGGAAGAGGGACTCGCGGTCGGGTTGTATTATTCCATTATCGACTGGCATCATGACGATTATCCGGCCTACGGGGACAAAGCGCATCCCGATCGGTCCAACGAGGCGGTCAAGGACAAGCCGATCGATTTCGACCGCTATTTGACCTATATGCACGGTCAGGTGAAGGAGCTGCTGACGAACTACGGCAAAATCGATATCATGTGGTTCGATTTCTCCTACGACCAGATGACCGGCGAGAAATGGAAGGCGACGGAGCTCGTCCGGATGATCCGCTCCATCCAGCCCGACATCATTATCGACAACCGGCTGGGCGGCAACATACGCGCGGCCGAGCCGGAAGAATACGCGGGCGATTTCTTCTCCCCGGAGCAGATCATTCCGCCCGGCGGCATCATCGACGTGAACGGCAAGCCCGTGCCGTGGGAGGCGTGCATTACGCTGAACGACCATTGGGGCTACCATTCCGCCGACAAAAACTACAAGTCGCCGCAGCAAATTATTCGCACGCTCGTCGAGTGCGTCAGCAAAAACGGCAACCTGCTCCTCAACGTCGCGCCCGACGCCAAAGGCGAAATCAACCGGGAGACGCTGGACGTGCTCCGCGAGGTCGGGGAATGGCTGCGGCTTAACGGCGACAGCATCTACGGGTGCGGCGCGGCGGCGAATTTCCAAAAGCCGGAGTGGGGACGATACACCCAAAACGGCAGCAAGCTGTACGCCCACGTCTACGACCGGGGCATCGGACCGATTTATTTCGAAGGCTTGAAAGGAAAAATCAAAAAAGCGAGACTGCTGCGGGACGGAACCGAGCTGAAGGTGGAGACGCCCTGGATGGCCGAGGAATATTCCGACATCGAGAGCGGCGCTTTTATAACGCTCGCGGGCGCCCGGCTGCCGGACGAGCGGGATACGGTGATCGAGCTTCATTTGGCATGACGGTTTGAAGGCAGTGCACAATGGGACGGAAAGCCGGCGAAGATGCCGGCTGGTACGCTATTCCTTATTCTTTTCCGTTTTGTTTTGCCCGAGCGTTTCCATTATTTCTTGATCAAGCTTATCTTCTCCGTCCATGATCCCGAAATCTTCGGTGAGATTCGGGGGTCTGTTATTGGCAATTTGTTGATTGGTGCCATTGGTGAATTGTTGTTCGTCATCCATTCGTCAACACCTCCGGTATGTGGATATGTTTCGCCGCGATCCGCGACTTTATACACGGTTGCGAAACGGGGAGCCAGTAAAAATAACGCGACAGAGCCGTAAGTTACGGCTCTATTTTTTTTGTCAAAATAAGGGTACACTGGAGTCGATACCTATTGCGAAGGAGATGGACGGGAACATGAGAGAATTCGTGGAGCGAAAAGAGCGGAAAGCAAACAGGCTGATTCGTGAAAAATCGCCCTATTTGCTGCAGCACGCGTACAATCCGGTCAATTGGTTTCCTTGGGGAGAAGAAGCGTTTTCCAAAGCGGCAAGGGAGAGCAAGCCGGTATTTTTGTCAATAGGCTATTCCTAGTCGGATGAAAGGAGCGGCTTGCGTCCACCTGCCATTGGTGCCACGTCATGGAACGCGAATCGTTCGAAGACGAGGAAGTCGCCGCGATGTTGAACGAGCGTTATGTGTCCGTAAAAGTCGACCGCGAGGAGCGGCCCGACGTCGACCACCTGTACATGTCCGTCTGCCAGGCGATGACCGGGCAGGGCGGCTGGCCGCTCACGATCGTCATGACGCCGGAGAAGAAGCCGTTTTTTGCCGGCACGTATGTTCCGAAGCGGCGCAAGTACGGACGGTACGGCCTTCTGGACATTTTGCCCCAGCTTGCGGAGAAATGGGGAGAGGACCGCGGCAAAGTCGAGGAAATCGGCGAGCAAATCGTCAAGGATACGGAAAGCCGGATGCTTTCGAACCTTGAGGGAGAGCTGACGGAGCGGACGCTCGATCGCGCTTATCGGCAGTATGCGGAGTCGTTCGACGAGACGTACGGAGGCTTCGGCTCCGCGCCGAAATTTCCGGCGGCGCACCATGTGTCGCTGCTGCTGCGCTATTATAAACGGACGGGCAACGCGCATGCGCTGGAAATGGCGGAGAAAACGCTCGACTCGATGTACCGCGGCGGCATGTACGATCATATCGGCTTCGGCTTCGCCCGATATTCGACGGACGAGCGCTGGCTCGTTCCGCATTTCGAGAAAATGCTTTACGATAACGCGCTGCTTGCGATCGCCTATCTGGAAGCGTATCAGCTGACGCGCAAAGCGGAATACGCGGAAACGGCGAAGCACATTTTTACATACGTACTGCGCGATATGACGGACGCGGAGGGCGGCTTCCATTCGGCCGAGGATGCCGATTCGGAAGGCGTCGAGGGCAAATTTTACGTCTGGAGGCCGGAGGAAGTGCTCGAAGTGCTCGGTCCGGACGACGGGGAGCTGTTTTGCGAGCTGTTCGACATTACGGCGGAGGGCCATTTCGAAGGGCGCAGCATTCCGAATTTGATCGGCCAAAACCTGAATACGGCGGCGAAACGGAAAGGAATGGCCGTCTCCGAGCTGCGCGACGCAATCGTAGCATGCCGCGCCAAGCTGTTCGAGCATCGCGAGCGACGCGTTCACCCGTTTAAGGACGACAAAATATTGACGTCGTGGAACGGGCTTATGATCGCCGCGCTCGCGAAAGGCGCCGCCGTGCTGGGCGAACCGCAGTATGCGGCGGCGGCCGTCAAAGCGGAGTCGTTCCTATGGAGCAAGCTGCGGCGAGATGACGGTCGGCTGCTCGCGCGATATCGCGACGGCGAAGCGGCGATTCCCGGGTACGTCGACGATTACGCCTATACGATATGGGGGCTGATCGAGCTGTACGGCGCGACGTTCGATCCGGCGTACGTATCAAAAGCGGCGGAGCTGGCCCATGCGATGATCGGCCTGTTTTGGGACGACGAGAAAGGCGGCTTCTTCTTTTACGGAAACGACGCCGAGCGGCTGCCGACGCGGATGAAAGAAAGTTACGACGGAGCGATGCCTTCGGGCAATTCCGTCGCGGCGTACAATTTGCAGCGGCTGTCCAAATACGTATACGATGCGGCGCTGTCGCAAAAAGCCGACGAGCTGCTGAAGGCGTTCGCGGGAGCGGCCGACCGGTATCCGACCGGCCACTCGATGCTGCTGACGGCGCTCGATTTCGCCGTGTCGGCTCCGGCGGAAATCGTCATCGCCGGCGATCCGGCGAAGCCGGACACGAAGCGGATGGTGGAGGCGGTGCGCAGCCGGTTTCTCCCGAACGCCGTCGTTATCCTCGTTCCGAACGGCGCCGAAGGGGACCGCGTCCGGGCGGCGATCCCTCTCGTACGGGATAAAACGGCGCTTGGCGGCATGGCGACGGCTTACGTTTGCGAGCATTTCGCATGCCAGGCTCCGACCGGAGACGCGGATGAGCTGGAGGAGCTGTTGGACGGATAATCGTGCGTTATAGTGAAAAAGGCGTCCCGCGATTATGATGGGGACGCCTTTTTTCGTTTTCCGGCTGCAAGATGATGTTCCGTTTGGCTTGGACCGTTCATAAGTTATCCTAGCGGCGCAACGATTGCAATGAGGAAGGGAAGTGCGCAATGTCCGACCATTTTGAGTCGAGATTCATTTTGGAAACCGACCCGCGAACGAACCGGTTTGTTTACGATTTGCCCGACGCCTGGTGGAGCCGCTTATACGAATACGAGTGGGCGGGCCGATTCGCGAATGCCGCGGACGTCGTTCTGGACGCGGCCTGCGGCATCCCGCATCCGCTGAAGTTTTATTTGTCTGACGTATGCAAGGAGGTGCATGCTTGCGACCTGGACGGCCGGATCGCTTCCGCCGAGCTGATGCGCCAAGCCGTCGCGGCCGAGCTCGGTCCCGACATTTACGCGGCGATGCCGGATCATTATTTCGACGGCATTCGTTACGCCCAAGCCAATCTGGCCAGCCTTCCTTACGAGGAGAGAAAGTTCGACAAAATTTTTTGCATTTCCGTTTTGGAGCATATGCAATGGGACGATATCGTGCGGGCGCTGTCGGAATTTCACCGGGTATTGAAGGACGACGGCTTGCTCGTCGTGACGTTCGATTACCCGACCATCTCGCTGCCCCGGCTGGACGAAGCGTTGAAGCTGACCGGCTTCGGATATTACGGAGCTCGTTCGACGGAGAAACCGGCGCATGCGCTGCGATCCACGATGTGGGGGGAATTGTACTGCTACCGGGCCGTGCTCGCGAAACGGCAGCCGGAGTAAAAACGAAACGGCCTTCAGACCCGCATCGGCGGAGCTGAAGGCCGTTGTTTGGTTTGGCGCCTTTCCGTTAGAGGGACTTTCGCTACAAATTTTTCTCCATCAAAATGCCGACGATCACTTCGCCCCGTTTGTTTTGCATTTTCTTAAGACCGTACGGAACGAAGCCGAGCTTGTCGTAAAACAGCAGCGCCCGCGGATTCGAATGGTGGCAGACGAGGAGCAGCCGCGGCACCTTCAGCTCGTTCGCCGCTTTCTCCATCATCGTTTCCAGCAGGCAAACGGCCGCCCCGCGCCCTCTGTGGCCCGGAGCGATAATGACGTTGCCCAGGCTGCAGTGCTTGCCTTCCTCGTAGCCGTATATGTTCGCATACCCGGCAATGCCGTTTTCGTCGGCCACGACCGTCGGCCACCATCGTTCTTTCGCTTTTAGCTCCAGCTGTTCGGCCGTAAGCGGATACGTGCCCGACGGAAACATGAAAAACAGCTCGTCCTCCGATTGCGGAAACGTGCATATCGTTTGAAAATCTTCGCTTTGCGCCGGTCGGCAAGCGTACATGCCGCAACTCCTCCTTTGGTCGGTTCGATTGACCCTATTATAAACCCGCCGCGAAGCCGGGGTACGCCATTTCGATCGGAACGTTCGGCCAAAAATGGCGGTCCGGCTTCGCCGCAGCGAACAAAAACGGCGGTCCCCGTCGGAAACCGCCGCCGCCATATCGGTCTTATTTCTGCTGTAAAATCGCGTTCCAAACGTCGGTCGTTTCGTAGCCGAGCCTCCAGGCGGCGATCCCGGCCAGGTCGTACTTGGCGGCGATATCGACCCGCGCCTTGACCGTTTCTTCGTTTTCCAGCCAAAAGACGTAGCGGTAGCCGCCGTCCTCGTATTCGACCTTGTACTGCTGGAATTGCGGGTCCCAGGCGGACGTCGCCTTTTTGGCGGCGATCAGCGCCGGGATGTCTTTCATGTAAATGGCCCGGTTGCTTTCCAGAGCGCCGGTCGCCGCGTTTATTTTCCACTCGCGGACGTAGTACGGAATGCCGAGCACGAGCTTGTCGCGCGGAATGCCGTACTCGAGAAACTCCTTGACGCCTTCCTCCGCCCATTGCAGGCCGGAGACGGAGCCCGGCTTGTCGCTGCCGGAGTAGTGCTGGTCGTAAGCCATCGTAATGACATAGTCGACGATTTGCGCCAGCTTTTCGTGATCGAACGCGGACAGATGGTTCCATTTGACGCTTCCGCGAGGCAAGTCCACGGAAACGATCAGTCCTTTCGCATGAGCCTCGACCGTAAGGTCGTTCATGAAGGCGGTGAAGGCGGCCCGGTCTTTGCCGGAAAGGTTTTCAAAATCGATGTTCAGCCCGTCGACGCCCAGCTGGGCGGCTTTATCGATCAGCGCGCGAATGAACGTTTGCTGCGCCCCCTTGTTGGCCAAAAATTGCGAAGTCATCGCCGAGTCGAACTGGTTGTTGACGAGCGGATGAATGGCGTAGCCTTGATTTTTGAGCCATGCCACGGATTCCGTGTTGGACATGTCCTTCATCGTTCCGCCGCCGTCGGCCAGCTGAAACCAGGTCGGGGACACGATGTCGAGACCGACCGTCGTCTGCACCTGCTTCTTGATGGTGTCGGCGGCCGAGGAGCCGTTCCAGCCCCAATAGAGCAGCTTGCGATAATTGTTCCAGATCCGTTCGCCGTGATACGTCCGAATCGATATGTTCGTATACCACTTTGCGAATTGCAGCGCCTCGGAAAGCGTTTTGAATTCGGCCGCTTTGTTGTCGCTTTGGTAAACCTGGTAATAGGGAACGTTCGTCCATATTTCTTTGCCGTCCAGCTTGATGCGGATATGTAAGTACCATTGCGAATAAGCGATCGCTTCGTCCATGCTGACGAACTCGGCGATCAGGTTGTCGTTTTGATACACTTTGTAAGGCTTGGCGTTGCGGTAGACGACCTGATTGCCGTTCGACGTGTCCACGACCGAGGAGTTCGACCAGTTCAGCGCCTCGTTGACGGCGTCCTCCAAATAGGCGAACGTTCCCAAATCCTGCGAGACGCCGTCCTGCACCACTTTATAAACGGCGGACCCTTGGCGAAGCTGCTGCTTCTCGGAGGCGGGGATGTTGTCCCATACCCATTTGTTCGTGTTCAAGTCGATGACGTGGGCGCCCAAGTACCATTTTGCGGCCGCAATCGCGTCCTTCATATCGGCAAATTCCCATTGATCGAGCGTTATGCCGCCTTGATACAGCCGGTATCGCGGGTAGTTGTTCCAGACCCAGCCGGTCGATTGCATGTCGCGGATGGCGGCATGGCCGTAATACCGGGCGACCGCTTTCGCTTCCTCCAGCGTGGCGAATTCCCAGTCGGGGAGCGATACGTCGTACTGGTACAGCTTGTAGCGGGGATAATTGTTCCATACCCAGTTTCTCGTGCCGATTTCCTCGACGTAGCTTTTCTTGTACCCGCTTGCGAACGCGATCGCCTGCTTCAGGTCGGAAAACTCGGAAACGGCGGTTTCGTTCTGGTACACGCGATACTTCGTCGTTTTGTTCGCAGCCGTCGCTCCGGCGGGGGCGACGATTACGGTCACCGCCACGAGCAGTGCGGCAACCCAACCGAATCTTCTCATCTCTCAACCTCTTTCCCTAGCAATCTTCCATATGTTCAGACGTGATGGAATGCAAATAGTTGCGAGATTCCGGGAAAAAGCCCGAAAAGGCGGGAATGCGCCCCGCCGCTGCCGTTTGTTGGAGCGGGACGGCCGAAAACGTGGTATGCTTAAGCAAAAGGAGGGATGCGCGATGAAACCGATCGTACTCGGCATGATCGGGAGCGGCGATATAAGCAACCGCTTTTTCGAGCAGGCGGCCAGGCTGGAAGGCGTCCGGTTCGCGGCGACGTGCGCGAAGCATTTGGACAACGCGAAGCGGAAGGCGGAGAAGTACGGGGTGGCTCGGGCGTACGACGATTACGAGACCATGATGGACGAAGAGGAGCTTGACGCGGTCGTCGTGACGACTCCCCATTCCGTCCACGCCGAGCCGGCGCTGGCTGCTATGAACCGGGGGCTCCATGTGCTGAACGAAAAGCCGATGGCGACCCGCTACGACGATTGCGAGCGGATGGTTCGGACGGCCGAACGGAACAACGTCATTTTGATGAACCTGCCCTACGATCTGAACGCGGCCTTGCTGACGGCGCTTTCGTACCTTAACGAAGAGACGATCGGAAAAGTGACCGGTGCGGAAGCGCAGCTCAACATTCCGGGACCGCCGCGGGACAACTGGTACTACAACCGGGCGATTTCGCACGGCGGCGCCGTTCTGGACTGCATGGTGTATCCGATCAGCCGGCTCATTGCGCTGCTCGGCCCGGCGAAAAGCCTCGTCGCCGAAGTCAACACGCTCATTCCGAATCGGATCGTCGGCGGAGGGAAGCGGATCGTCAGCGACGTGGACGACAATGCGACCGCGATCGTGGAGTTCGCGGGCGGGCAGCACGCCGTCGTTCGCACATTGTGGGGGACGTCCTTTACGCAAAACAACACGATCGTGTACGGGCGTAACGGAACGATCGCGTTGAACGACGGCGGTTTTCCGCTCGTGATTCATTCCCCGCACGGACCGATCCCGGGAGCGAGCCCGGTCGTTTGGCGCGGGATGGAATCGTGCTACGCGCCGGCGCTGCGGCCGGCTCCGGATACGGAGAAGGACATCGTGAGCCACTTCGTGCACTGCATCCGCTCCGGCGTTTCGCCGAAGCAGTCGGCGCGGCAGCAGCTGCATGTGCACGAGGTGATGTTCGGCGTATACCGATCCGCCGAATCCGGAAGCCGGTACGAGCTGACGACGACGTTCGAGCCGTTTCATCCGTTGGCGCCGAACTTGTTCGATACGAAGAGCGACTACGTCTGAACGCCGGGTGAGGGAAAGCGGTCGCCTCGCGAACGGGCGAAAAAAAAGAACGTTCCGATATCGGAACGTTCTTTGGCGGCCGCGAAGCTTGGTTCGCCGGCCAGCCGCTTTTGGAAGCGTTCATTCGCGCTTACTCTTTCACGATGCAGAACATTTCGTCTTCCACATCGAGCTCGAGCTGGCTGCGAAAGACGCGCCGGTTGTACTGGTTCAATATATACCGCTCGATCGCCTCGAGCATGTTCGCTTCCACGATATAGTGCGAGCGGCCGTCGATCGTCACCTGGGCGGAAAACCCGAGGCTTTCCTCCCATTCCAGCTGGACGGTCACTTGATCCGGCGCGATCCCTTTTCGCTCGGCCATATGCTCGCAAATCGCGTTAATGATTTCTTGCTGGCTGAGCGTCATTCTTGGAACCTCTTCTTCGTTTTATTCCGGTCGCGGAAGTAGACGTACGCCATCCGGACGAGCATAATGACAAGGAAGATCGCCATCACGTTGACGAGCAGTCCGAGAATGTTGCCGAGGAAGCCCATGCCCCCGAACAAGCCGCCGAACAGCAGGCCGGCGAGTCCGCCGAGCATCAAGCCCTTCATGAAACCGCCGCCGCCGAAAAAGCCGGGTTTGGACGCGGTTGCAGGCGTCGTCGGATTCGTAGAAGCCGGTTTGCTCGAATCGGTTTTCGACACATTGTCCGCAGGCTTGGTCGGCGAGTACGATTTGCTGCCGGAATTGAAGCTGCCCTTCGGCTTCGCGTCCGCGAACTGCGGTGCGCTGATCGCGGCGAAAACAAAGCAGGCCATCAATACGAGCACCCATTTTTTCATCAGAAAAACCCTCCTGTTTTCGTAAATCAATATGCCGGTACACGATGTACTACGAATAGCGTGGGCAACGGTTTCGTTTTTTATAAAAAAATATGAAAAAAAAATAGACCGATCCGCAGGCTTTCAATGAGTCTGCAAATTTCCGCCATCCGTGATATAATGTAGAGATGATTACGGCCTGCTGGCGGAAAAGGAGGCGGTCCGCACCGTGTATCCGGCGTCCTATATCGAATATTTGGTTCAGTTTCACGCGAGCCGCGATTTTTTCGAATGCCATGAAATTTTGGAAGATTATTGGAAGCGGCATCCGGACGATCCGAAAAGCAAAACGTGGGTCGGCCTCATCCAGGTCGCGGTGTCGCTGTATCATCAGCGGCGGGGCAACCGGGCCGGCGCTCTGAAAATGATGGCCGCCGCGCTGCGCAATATGGACGACGCGCATTTGGCCGAGCTCGGCGTCGACGCGCCGGCGTTTCGCCGCGAAGCGGAGCGCCGGTTGGCGCAGCTGACGGACGATGCGGCGGCGCCGTATGCGGATATGGACATTCCGCTCGCGGATGCGGAGCTGGCCGCCGCCTGCATGGCCGAATGCCGAAGCCGGGGGCTGGTCTGGAAGCAGCCGACCGATCCGAACGATTCGTTTATTCGCAACAAGCATACGCTTCGCGATCGGACCGACGTCATCGAGGCGAGACGGCTGGAAGCGGCCAAAAGGCAAATCGGCCGCAGCGAAGCGAGGGGGTGAGAACGGTAGGAGCGCGACTGGACAAGCAGCTCGGATTTATATTGGAAATCGACAAGTTGAAGCACGTGTTTCGCAAAAGCCGTCTCATCCGCAGCGAACGGTTCGAGAACGATGCCGAGCATACGTTGCATTTGGCGATCATGGCCGTCGTCTTGTTCGAATACGCGAACGAACCGGATCTGGACCTGCCGACGGTCCTCAAAATGATTCTCGTCCACGACCTTGTCGAGATCGACGCCGGGGATACGTTCGCCTACGACGACAAAGGGCTCGAGGGCAAATACGAGCGCGAGCGCGAAGCGGCGCGGCGGCTGTTCGGCATGCTGCCGGACGACCAGCGGGACGAGTTTATCCGGCTTTGGGAGCAGTTCGAACGACGGGAGACGAAGGAAGCGAAGTTCGCCGCGGCGATCGACCGGCTGCAGCCGATGCTGTTCAATTACGAGAACGAAGGCCAGTCGTGGAAAGAGCACGGCATTGCGAGCGACCGGGTGCTTCGCCGAAACGCGTCGATCGGGGAAGGCTCGGCCGAGCTTTGGCGGTATGCCGAGCAGATGATCCGGAATGCGGTGTCGCGGGGGTATTTCGACTGACGGCCGTTCCGGATCGCAGCGGGAAAACCGCAAATTTACAACGAAGGGGAGCATACAGCGATGGCAAGACTGTTGGATGAAATTATCGGATTCAACCGCTCGTTCGTCGAGCAGCGCAAATACGAGCCGTATTTGACGTCGAAATTTCCGGATAAAAAGTTCGTCATTTTGACGTGTATGGATACGCGCTTGATCGAGCTGCTTCCGGCGAGCATGAACATCAAAAACGGCGACGTCAAAATGATCAAATCGGCGGGCGGCGTCGTGTCGACGGCGTTCGGCGGCATTATGCGAAGCATTATCGTGGCCATTTACGAGCTCGGCGCGGAAGAAGTGCTCGTCATCGGACACTACGACTGCGGCATGGGCAACATTAACCCGCATGCGATGAAATCGAAGTTTTTGGACCGCGGCATTTCCGAGGATACGCTGCAAATTTTGGAAAACTCGGGGCTCAATATCGAGCATTGGCTGCGGGGGTTCAACGACGTGACGGAAAGCATCCGCAAAAGCGTCAGCCTCATTCGCCACCATCCGCTTGTGCCGAAAATTCCGATTCACGGGCTTGTCATCGATCCGAAGACAGGCAAGCTGGACGTCGTGGACGAAGGGTATTTGGACTAAAAAGCGCAAAAAGCTTCTTCGCCGACCGGACGAAGAAGCTTTTTTACGCGCCGCGGCTTATCGGCTTTCCGGCTGCGGCCGAAAATCGATCGCCTTCATGTTCGGATTGTACGTTTGCTGTCTGCTCTTCAGCACGAGCGAAGGCTGGCCCGGCTTCCGGTCGACCGTCACCTCGTCCTCGAAAAAGATCGACTGCTTCGGATCGTAAAAGACGGTGAACCGGTTGCTGCGCGCGAGCCGGTCTCCCTCCTCCGGTCGGTCGACGATCCATAGGGCGGCCACGCCGTTCACGGCGCAGCCGCATCCGTCCGTGTCGTAGGCCAGCTTCAAGGCGCCGGACGCGGTGCTGCCGAAAAATTTGGATCCGATGAAATCGGCCGCTTCATCGGTAAACTGGACGTACATGCCGGTCATCTCCCATTCGTTGTCGCTCCGTCACATTGTATCATAAAACCGGGGCGATGTTGATTCGTCCGCCGTTTCCAAGTATGATGTTACCATCCGTTTCCACGCTAAAGGAGGATGACGCCGTCATGAGCGAATCGATCGAAACGTTGTTGCCGTCTTTTCGAAGCTATGTGAAGAAAATGAAGAGCTACGGGGAAGCGCTGGACGTCATGTATTGGGATTTGCGAACCGGAGCGCCGCGCAAAGGCGTGGAAGCCCGCTCCGAGGTCATCGGAGAGCTGTCCGCGGAGATGTTCAAAATGTCCGTCTCCGACGAGATGGGCCGTTATTTGGAGCGGCTGTCCGAACCGGCGGCGTTCGAGCGGCTTGGCAGCGTCGACCGCAAGCTGGTGGAAGAGTGCAGGAAGGAATACGACCGCAGCAAAAAAATTCCGCCGGACAAATACCAGGCGTACGTCGTTTTGACGTCGCAGGCGGAATCCGTTTGGGAGGAAGCGAAGGAAAAAGCCGACTTCGCCATGTTCCGTCCGTATTTGGAAAAAATCGTCGCCGCCAATCTCGAATTCGTCGAGCTTTGGGGCTACGAAGGACACCGGTACAACACGCTGCTCGACATGTACGAGCCGGGCATGACGGTGCAAAAGCTCGACCGCATTTTCGCGGACGTCCGGGAAAAGCTCGTGCCGCTCGTGTCGGCGATTCAGCGGTCGAACAACGAGCCGGATACGTCGTTTTTGAACGAGACGTTCGACGTGCGGCAGCAAAAAGCGTTCAGCCTGTACATTCTGAAGGAGCTCGGCTACGACTTCGAAGCGGGCCGTCTGGACGAAAGCGTCCATCCGTTCGCGACCGGGCTCAATCCGGGCGACGTGCGCATCACGACCCGCTACTTGCCCGGCGACGTGACGAGCGCGCTGTTCGGCACGATCCACGAATGCGGCCATGCCCTGTACGAGCAAAATATATCGAAAGAGCTGATCGGCACGCCTTTATGCTCGGGCACGTCGATGGGCATCCACGAATCGCAGTCGCGCTTCTGGGAAAATATGATCGGCCGCAGCCGGACGTTCTGGGACCGGTATTTCCCGAAGCTGAAGGAGCTGTATCCGGACCGGTTTCAAGGCGTTTCGGTCGATTCGTTTTACCGCGCGATCAATCGCGTGCAGCCGTCGCTTATTCGGATCGAGGCGGATGAGCTTACGTACAACCTGCATATTATGATCCGCTACGAGATCGAAAAAGCGCTGTTCGGCGGCTCGCTGCAAGTCGCCGATTTGCCGTCCTACTGGAACGAGAAGTATAAGGAATACCTCGGCGTCGAGCCCGCTCACGACGGGGAAGGCGTGCTGCAGGACGTACATTGGGCCGGCGGCTCGTTCGGTTATTTCCCGTCGTATTCGCTCGGCAACATGTACTCGGCGCAAATTCGCCGGACGATGGAGCGGCAGCTCGGCGATCTGGACGATTTGATCGCGGGCGGACATTTTGCGGCGATCAAAGACTGGCTCGTCGAACGCATTTACCGTCACGGCAAGCTGCTTACGCCGGACGAAATCGTCGAAGGCGTTACCGGAGAGCCGCTCAACCCCGAATACATGATTGCGTATTTGAAAACGAAATACGGCGACATTTACGGTTTGCGATAAGCCGAAACGTTTGCGAAGCAGAGAGCGCGCGCTCTCTGCTTTTTTGCGTTCGATCGGGCCCCGGATTCGTCTATCGTTCTATCACCCCGCTCTGGGCGCTTGCATATGATAATCGCAAACGAAAGGGAGGCGTTGCAGCATGAGCAAAACGATGAAGTCGCTGCTGCTGGCGATCGTCGCCGTCGTGCCGGTCATGCTCGCCGCATGCTCGGGCTCCGCCGGCAACAAGACGAAAATCCGGATCGGCGAGGTGACCCGGTCGATTTTTTATGCGCCGGAGTATGTGGCGATCAGCCAAGGCTTTTTCAAGGAAGAGGGGCTCGACATCGAGCTGACGACGACGGCGGGCGGCGACAAGACGATGACCGCGCTGCTGTCGGGCGGGATCGACGTGGCGCTCGTCGGCTCGGAAACGTCGATTTATGTCAGCCAGCAAGGGTCGGACGATCCGGTCGTCAATTTCGCGCAGGTGACGCAGACGGACGGGACGTTTCTCGTATCGCGCAAAAAAATCGACAAATTCGATTGGTCGATGCTGAAGGGAAGTACGTTTCTCGGCCAGCGAAAGGGCGGCATGCCGCAAATGGCGGGCGAATTTACGCTGAAAAAGAAAGGGATCGACCCGCAAAAAGAGTTGAAGCTGATCCAAAACGTCGACTTCGCCAACATTCCGGCCGCCTTCTCGTCCGGAACCGGCGACTACGTGCAAATGTTCGAGCCGCAGGCGACCGTGATCGAGAAGGAAGGGAAAGGGTTCGTCGTCGCTTCGTTCGGCATCGAAAGCGGCAAGCTGCCGTATACGGTGTTTATGGCGAAAAAAAGCTTTATCGACCGCAATCCGAAAACGATTCAGCAATTTACGAACGCCGTTTATAAGGCGCAGCGGTGGGTCGCGGACAAATCGGTCGACGAGATCGCGGCCGCACTCCAGCCGTTTTTCGCGGACACGGACAAAGAAATCGTGAAGGCGGTCGTGAAGCGGTACAAAGACCAGCAGTCGTTCGCCGCGGACCCGATCGTCGACGAGAACGAGTGGAACAATTTGCAGGATGTGATGGAGGCGGCGGGCGAGCTGAAGCAGCGGGCCGACTATAAGAAGCTCGTCGACAATACGTTCGCGCAAAAAGCGATCGACGCCGCCAAAAAATGAAAAGGGCGGTGATCGGTTATGAAGGAGAAGCAGGCGGCCGTCCGCTTAACCGACGTTTCCCACGTATACGTATCCGGCAAAGGGGCGCTGCTGGCGCTGGAGCGGATCGGCTTCGAGCTGGACGAAGACGAGTTCGTCAGTTTGGTCGGTCCGAGCGGCTGCGGCAAAACGACGCTGCTGTCCGTCGTCGCGGGACTGATCGTTCCGACCGAGGGACGGGTGGAAATCGGCGGCAGGCGGGTAACCGGCCCTTCCCGGCAAGTCGGCTATATGCTGCAGCACGATTATTTGTTTCCGTGGAGGACGATCGAGAACAACTGCTTGATCGGACTGGAGCTGCACGGCAAAGTGACGGACGCCCAGCGGACCGACGCGCTGCGGCTGCTTAAGGAGATGGGCCTCGGCGACGTGGCGGCGAAATATCCGCACCAGCTGTCCGGCGGCATGCGCCAACGGGTGGCGCTCGTTCGGACGCTGATTGCGTCGCCGGAGCTGCTGCTGCTCGACGAGCCGTTCTCGGCGCTCGACTACCAGACGAAGCTGACGCTCGAGCAGCTCGTCTCCGAGACGCTGCGCAAGCGGCGCAAGCCGGCGATTCTCGTGACGCACGACATATCGGAGGCGATCGCCATGAGCGACCGGGTGATCGTCATGGACCGCGGGCCGGGGCGGGTGCGCCGGGACATTCGCGTCCCCGACGAGATTCGCGCCGCCAGTCCGATGAAAGCGCGGGAATTGCCCGGCTTTCACGCGCTGTTCGGCGAAATATGGGGCGAGTTCGAAGAGATGGAAGCAAGGAGGGAGCCGTCATGAGTTCGGGACCGAAGCTTGACCGATCCGCCGATTCGCTTTCCGCGCTGCCCGCCCGCGTCCTGCAGGAGCACCGAAAGGCGGGGCGGCGCCTCACGGCGTCGGTCTCGCTGACGCAGCTGTTTCTGTTCGTCGCCTTTATCGCTTTATGGGAAACGGCCGGGCGGCTGAAATGGATCGACGTGCTGCTGTTCAGCTATCCGAGCAAAATCGCGCTGCTGCTGGCGGGCAAATGGGCCGACGGCTCGCTGCTGCCTCACGTATGGGCGACCGTGCTGGAGACGGGAGCGGGATTTACGCTCGGCACGCTGCTCGGGACCGCGCTGGCCACCTTGATCTGGTGGTCGCCGTTTCTCGCCCGCGTGCTCGACCCGTACCTCGTCGTCGCGAACAGCATGCCGAAGGTGGCGCTCGGTCCGCTGTTCATCGTCGGGCTCGGGCCGAACGTCGCGTCGATTATCGCGACGACGCTTGCCGTCACGGTCATCATTACGACGCTCGTCGTTTTTACGAGCTTCAAGGAAGTCGACGCGAACTACTTGAAAGTGGTGCGCATGTTCGGGGGGACGAAGGGGCAGTCGTTCCGCAAAGTCATATTGCCGGCTTCGATACCGGCGATCGTGTCGACGCTGAAGGTGAACGTCGGCCTCGCCTGGGTCGGCGTCATCGTCGGGGAATTTCTCGTATCGAAGCAGGGGCTCGGCTATTTGATCATATACGGCTTCCAGGTGTTCAATTTTACGCTGGTGCTCGGAAGTCTCGTCGTGATCGCCGTCGTGGCGACCGTCATGTATCAAATCGTCGCTTATATCGAAGGAAGACTGAACCGGAAACCGTGACGGCTTGCGAAAGCCGGGTCCGGGGCGGCGAGGCGGGACGTTCGCCTGCGTCGCCTCGTTTTCCGCCGGACGAGCCCGCCCGCGGTTTGTCATGCCGATGCCGCATGCATTACTATAGAAGGAAACAAGGGGGAGTCGCCTATGGGCATTCGCACCGTGAAAACCGCAATCGCCACCGTGGCGGCCGTTTATTTGGCGATGCTGCTGTCGCTCGAATATCCGATGTCCGCGGGGCTGCTAGCCATATTGGGCGTGGAGTCGACGATCCGCAAAGGGATCGTCACGTCGCTCACCCGCATCGGCGCGTCGCTGATGGGACTTGTGATCGCCACGTCGATGCTGATGGCGTTCGGGTTCCATCTGCTCGTGCTGGCCGCGTTCATCCTGATCGCGATTCCGGTGCTGCTGCGGCTGCGGCTGCAGAACGGGCTCGCGACCTGCTGCGTCGCCGTCTTCCACATCTTCTCGATCGGGGAGGCGTCGGTGCCGATCGTGCTGAACGAGATCGGACTGCTTCTCGTCGGACTGGGTACGGCGACGGTCGTAAACGTCGTCTATATGCCGGATGCCGAGCGTAAACTGATAACGGAACGGGAGCGGGTCGAGAACGCGTTCTCCGACATCTTCCGGCATATCGCGAAACAGCTTCGCGAAGTCGATTACGTATGGAGCGGCGGCGAGGTGCTGGACGCGCATGAAGCGATCGAGCGGGGCAAGGCCGAAGCGGTGAAAGCGGCGGAAAACCGGCTTTTTTCGGGAAACCCGTACTGGAATACATACTTTCATATGCGCGGCGGTCAGCTGGAATCGATCGAGGATATGATCCGGCTCGTCGCGCAAGTATACAGCAGCTTGCCGCACGGACATTTGGTGGCGGAGCTGTTCGAGGCGCTGAGCGTCGACGTGAAGAGCATGACGTACACGGGAAACGTGGAGAAGCGGCTTGCCGCGCTGGAGGACGAATTCAAACGCATGCCGCTGCCGCAAAGCCGCGAGGAGTTCGAGGTGCGGTCGGCCATCTTGCAGCTATGCCGCGAGCTAACATATTATTTGAATATCGCGAAAAGAGAAAAGAAGCAGTTGGAAGTCTAATAACCCCGCCAAGCCGCGCCGGCCTGCGAAGCGTACAGCGTCGGGCCTTGCGGGATCCGGTTTTACGCAAAACCTATAAGGTTCAAAAAATGTTGTCACTCTAGACGAATGTCCTGCATACACTTTAATTGAATGATTTGTCATGGAGGAGGTTTGCAGGATGTCGACTACACATAGAGATACGCATTGCAGAGAAATCATCACGAAAGCTGTATGCGGCAAAGGTCGTAAGTTTTCTCAAGTGACGCATACCGTAACTCCGCCACAGACGCCGTCCAGTATTCTTGGGGCATGGGTCATCAACCATGAATATGAAGCCGTAAAAGCAAGCGACGGAGTCGAAGTGGTAGGTACTTACGATATCAACATTTGGTATTCTTACGACAAAAACAAGAGCACGGACGTAGCGAAAGAGACGGTATCTTATGTAGAACTGGTCCCGCTGTCGTATCTCGATTCGAAACATAGAGCCTCCACGGTCGAGGTTTCTGCGGTCGCGACGCAGGATCCGAACTGCGTGGAAGCGAATGTTTCGTCCACCGGAGGCGGTGTCGTCATCAGAGTGGAGCGGGAATTCCAGGTCGAGATGGTCGCCGAGACGAAGGTGTGCGTGCTCGTATGCGAAGGCGGCTGCGACGATCTCGACAAGGATGCGGACTTCGACGACGGCGGCGAGCAGGATTACGAAGATCTCGATCCGGACCTGCTCGACGACGAAGTGGATTAATACTTACTGCTTACTGTATAGTATGTCGGAGCTACACGTTTCGCCAGGGGGCATTCGCCCTCTTTTTTGTTGAATTGATACGCTGGAAGGGGTGGCCGGATGGACGGAATCCATGCGGAAGCGAGACGGCTCGGACTGAACGCGGAACCGATCGGCCGGACGTCCCGCGAGACACGGCCGGGACAGGCCGCGGCGCGGCTGCTCGGCTATTCGGAGGAATCGGAAACCGGAGGCGATTTCGGCATCACCCATCGCTACCGGTTTTTGTTGTTTCAGCTGGAAACGATCGCCGTGTACCGGTCGGCGGCGAATTGCGTGTATGCGGCTCCGGCGATTCGCCGCGGAACGCTCTATTCGGCCGGCGGGAGCGAAGCGGCGGGCGGGGAATGGCTTCGCGCCGATCCGGACGACGCCGCGGATCCGAAACAGCGCCGGGCCAGAAAGGCGGCCGCGCGGCTGCTGTTCTTGGCCGGTCTCGATTACGGCATGGTCGATATCGGCATCCGGCCGGGAGGGCGGCCGCTGCTGCTCGCCATCGAGCCGTTTCCGGCGATGGAGGCGCCGCTGGCCGGCCGGCTCGCGGAGGCGCTCGGCCGGTATCGGGACGCCGAAGCCCGCGAGCGGGAGCGCGACCCCGGGCTGCCGAATTTCCGGATGGGGGCCGATCCCGAGTTTTTGCTGACGAACGCGGACGGCAAGGTGGTGCCGGCTTCCGCCTATTTGCCGAGACAAGGCCGGGCCGGCTGCGATGTCGTCCGCATCGGCGGCAAGGTGATGTATCCGCTGGCGGAGCTGCGTCCGCGGCCGAGCGCCGACCCGCTGCAGCTGGTGGGGCACGTGCGGCAGGCGCTCGCGGCCGCATCGAGGCTCATTCCGGATACGCCGGGGGTCAAATGGCTCGCCGGAGGGATGCCGGCGAAAGGGTTCGCCCTCGGCGGCCATATTCATTTGAGCGGCGTCTCGCTTCGCGTTCCGCTGCTGCGGGCGCTCGACAACTATTTGGCGCTGCCGCTCGTCCTGATCGAAGACGAGCGTTCGTCCGCGCGTCGCCCGCGCTACGGCATTCCCGGCGATTTCCGCCGCCAGCCGCACGGCGGCTTCGAATACCGCACGCTGCCGAGCTGGCTCGTTTCGCCGCGCGTGGCCAAAGGCGCGCTTGCGCTGGCGGCGCTCGTCGCGAAGCGGTGCGGCTCGCTGCGCGCGAGGCCGCTGCTTCGGCCGGACGTGCTGAGCGGCTATTTCGCCGGCGACAAGGAGACGCTCCGCGGTGTCGTCAAGCCGCTGATGGCCGATATTCGCGGCTTGCCGGACTACGCGGAATACGCCGGCATGATCGCGCCGCTTTTCGCCATGATCGAAAACGGGGAACGCTGGGACGAGAGCGCCGACATTCGCGCCGCCTGGAAAATCGGTTCTCCGGTCGCCGGAGGAAGGTGATCGGCAAAATTTGTGTTATAATAGCGAAAAACGGGCAATTGGAACACGAATCGCGGTTGGAGGATGGACATGAGCAAATATACGCCGATGATCGAGCAATATTTGTCGATCAAAGCGCAGGCGGAGGACGCGTTTTTGTTTTTCCGCCTGGGCGATTTTTACGAAATGTTTTTTGACGACGCGATCAGAGCGGCGCAAGAGCTGGAAATTACGCTGACCGGACGGGAAGGCGGCATGGAGGAGCGCATTCCGATGTGCGGCGTCCCGTACCATTCGGCGGAATCGTATATTCACCGTCTGATCGAGAAAGGGTATAAAGTCGCCATTTGCGAGCAGGTCGAGGATCCGGCCGAGGCGAAAGGGGTCGTCCGGCGCGAAATCGTGCGAATCGTGACGCCGGGAACGGTCATGGACGGCAAAACGGCGACGGAGGCGAAAAACAATTTTCTCGTCTGCGTCGCCGCGTCGAACGGCCAATACGGCCTGGCCGCCTGCGATTTGTCGACCGGGGAGCTGTTCGTTACGGCGACCGAGCCTTCGCTCGCGCAGCTGATCGATGAAATCAACGTTTATTCGCCGTCCGAGCTGATCGGACAGCCGGAGCTGCTGCGTCAGCTTCGCTCCGAGAAGAGCGGCTTGCTGCAAGGAATGCTGATGACCGATTGGGAACGGGCCGACGAGGCGCTGATGAACCGCCAGTTTTCTCCGGAGCATCTCCGCTCGGTCGCCCCGGACTGGCTGCCCCCCGTCGCGCTGCTGCTCTCGTATCTCGGAGAAACGCAGAAGCGGACGTTGTCCCACCTGACGCGCATCGAAGCATACGAGCGCCGGCAGCATATGACGATGGACCCGTTCACGCGGCGCAATCTGGAATTGACGGAGACGGTCCGGGAGCGGGCGAAAAAAGGATCGCTGCTGTGGCTGCTCGACCGGACGGCGACCTCGATGGGCGGCCGCCTGCTGCGGCGCTGGATCGACAAGCCGCTGACGAACCGCGCCGACATCGAGAAGCGGCTCGAGGCGGTCGACTGCTTGTACAATCGGCTGATCGTCCGCGAGGAGCTGCGGCAGCAGCTGAAGGACGTCTACGATTTGCAGCGGCTCGTCGGCCGCATTTCGTACGGCAACGCGAACGGGCGCGATCTCGTCGCGCTGAAGCTGTCGCTGGCGCAAATTCCGCTCATCAAGCAAATATGCGCCGAATCCGGTTCGTCCACGCTGAAGGAGCTGGCCGAGACGATGGACGACTGCGCCGACATCCGCGAATGGATCGAGGACGCGATCGTGGAGGAGCCGCCGGTGTCCGTGCGCGAAGGCGGACTGATCAAGCCGGGCTACCATGCGCATCTCGACCAGCTGCGCGAGGCGAGCGTCAGCGGGAAGCAGTGGATCGCCGAGCTGGAGCGGCGGGAGCGCGAGTCGACCGGCATCAAATCGCTCAAGATCGGCTATAACAAGGTGTTCGGCTACTATATCGAAGTGACCCGCAGCAATTTGGCTTCGCTGCCCGAGCAACGGTACGAGCGGAAGCAGACGCTTGCGAACGCGGAGCGGTTCGTGACGCCGGAGCTGAAGGAAAAAGAAGCGCTCATTCTCGAAGCCGAGGAAAAGATGGTCGACATCGAATACGAGCTGTTCCTGCAGCTGAGGGACAAGCTGTCCGGCCAAGTGACGCGGCTGCAGCGGCTCGCCGAAACGGTGGCGGCCGCGGACGTGCTGCAATCGTTCGCGACGGTCGGCGCCGCGTACCGGTACCGCCGTCCGACGATTTCGGACGGGTTCGAACTGAACGTGACGGACGGCCGCCATCCGGTCGTCGAGGCGATTTTGACGGACGGCTCCTTCATCGCCAACGATACGCAAATGACGCAGGACGACGGACGGGTGCTGCTCATTACCGGGCCGAACATGGCCGGCAAGAGCACGTATATGCGACAGGTGGCGATGATTTGCATCATGGCGCAAATCGGCAGCTTCGTGCCGGCGGAAGCCGCCACGGTGCCGATCGTCGACCGCATCTTTACGCGCATCGGGGCGGCCGACGACCTTGTCGGCGGACAAAGCACGTTCATGGTCGAGATGATGGACATCCGGACGATGACGGAGAAGGCGACCGCGCGCAGCCTCGTCATTATCGACGAGCTCGGCCGGGGGACGTCGACCGGGGAAGGGATGGCGATCGCGCAGGCGGTCATCGAATTTTTGCACGACCGGGTCGGCTGCAAGACGCTCGTCTCGACGCATTTCCACGAGCTGGCCCATTTGGAGGAAACGCTCGGCGGACTGCGCAACCATTGCATGGCGGTGAAGGAAAGCGGCAACGACGTGACGTTTTTGCGCAAAATGATCCGCGGCGCGGCCAGCACGAGCTACGGCATCTACTGCGCCCGCATCGCCGGGCTTCCCGGCTCGATCATCGACCGGGCGTACGACCTGCTCGGCCGGCACGAGGCGGCGGCTTCGGCGATGCAGGCCGCCGGCGAAGCCGCCGCGAGCGGCGAACGGACGGCCGCCGCGCTCGAGGAGACGGCGCCGCCCGCGCCTTCGGCGACTTATCGCGACGACGCGGGGCGGCAAGCCGGGCTGGTCAAGGAAGAGGAGCCGGTCGTCCAGCTGAGCCTGTTCGGCGACGGAGACCGGGTGGCGAAAGGCGGAGCGAGAACGAAATCGAAGGCGGAGGCCGCCGAAGGAAAGCTCGCCGAACGGCTGCAGGCCGCCGACCTGATCAACATGACGCCGCTCGCGGCGATGAATTTTTTGTTCGAGCTGAAGCAGCTCGCCGCGGCCGAATCGAAATAAGGAGGACTCATCGATGATTTTCAAACGAAAGACCGGCCGGTCGCCGTTGCTTCAAACGTGGACCGCCGCCGCCCTGCTGTTCGGCTCGCTCGTCTTCCCGGCCGGCGCCGCATGGGCGGATACGGCGGAGCAGGTGAAGGAAGTTCAGCAGATGCTCTCGCAGGTCCATATTAACGGAGCCGGCATCGAAAAGGTGACGGCGAATACGATCGACGGCTTGATCGAGTCGCTTCACGACCCGTACACCGAATATTTCGACGAAAAAGAATGGAACGATTTCATGAATTCGCTCGATTTGAACTACGCGGGCATCGGCATGAGACTCGGCCAGGACGAAGGCGGGTTTATCGCCGTCGAGGTGTTTCAAGGGTCGCCGGCGCTGAAAGCCGGCTTGCGGCGCGGGGACTACATTATCGCGGTCGGAGGCGAATCGACGGCCGGCATGAAAATCGAACAGGTGACCGGACTGATTCGCGGAGCCGAAGGCACCGACGTCCAGATCCGGGTGAAACGCGGCAACGAGCAAATCGACGTCACCGCCACGCGCGGACAAATTCATTTGCCGGTCATCAGCGGCGGCATGATGGAGGGCGGAATCGGGTATTTGAACCTGGACAGCTTTTCCGACGACGCCGACGAGCAGTTTTCCGGGATGCTGGATTTGATGAAGAAAAACGGGATGAAAGGTCTCGTCATCGACCTGCGCGACAACCCGGGCGGCTTGCTGGAAACGGCGAAGCATATCGCCGAGCAGTTTATACCGGAGGGCATCCTTATTCATACGCGCGACAAAGACAATAAGGACGAGCCTCTCGTCATCAAGAAAGGCCGGTCGGTTTCGTTTCCCGTCGTCGTGCTCGTCAACGAAAACAGCGCCAGCGCGTCCGAGGTGCTGACGGCGGCGCTCCAAGACTACAAGAAAGCGATCGCGGTCGGCGCGAAAACGTACGGCAAAGGGAGCGTTCAGGCGCTGTACCCGCTGAATACGGGGGGCGTCCTGAAAGTGACGGTGCAGGAATATTTGTCCCCGAACAAGCGGGTCGTCAACAAGGCGGGGCTCCAGCCGGACGTGCAGACGGAAGGCGCCGTTCCGCAGCTGCTTACCGGTCTGCGCGCGGCGGGGCTTCGCGACATCAAGCTGGAGGCGGACAAGCATTCGTATACGCTGAACGGGTTCGAGTTTTTCGACGCGGCGCTTCCGACTTTGCGCGCGGACGGCGGCGTCTATTTCCCGGCCCGCACGTTGGCGGCCGTCGTCGGCGAGCCGCTCGCCTGGAACGACGAGCTGCAGGGCGTGGAAATCGGTCAAGGCGCGGCGAAGCGCGTCTTCGGTCCGTCGACGGGGTTCCGCAACGAGAACGGCTCCGGGTTTATCGAGCTGAGCCGCTTCAAGGAGCAGTTTCCGCAGCTCGAATGGACGGCCGGTCCGGATAAAACGGTGCTGACCGTGAAAGGAAACGGGAAGTAATGGGAAAAATAAAAGTGCTTAGCGAGCATGTGGCGAACCAGATCGCCGCGGGCGAAGTGATCGAACGGCCGTCGTCCGTCGTGAAGGAGCTGGTGGAAAACGCGCTCGACGCCGGCGGCACGAAAATCGACGTCGCCATCGAGGAAGGCGGACTGCAGTTGATCCGCGTGACCGACAACGGCAGCGGCATCGAATCCGGCGACTGCGAGGTCGCCTTTTACCGCCACGCGACGAGCAAAATCGAGAGCGGCAAAGATTTGTTCCAAATTCGCACGCTCGGCTTTCGCGGGGAGGCGCTGCCGAGCATCGCGGCCGTCGCCAAAGTCGAATGCGTTACCGCCTCGAACGCGGACGGTCTCGGCCGCAGGCTCGTCATCGAAGGCGGCGCGGTCCGGTCGTTCGAGGAGACGGCCGCTTCGCGGGGGACCGACATGACGGTCAAGGAGCTGTTTTTCAATACGCCGGCTCGTTTGAAATATATGAAAACGATCCAAACCGAGCTCGGCCATATTTCGGACTATATATACCGCTGCGCGATGGCCCATCCGCATGTCGCCTTCGGCCTGAAGCATAACGGCAACGTACTGCTGCAAACGCTCGGCAACGGCGACCTGCTGCAGGTCGTCGCCGCCGTTTACGGCACGGCCGTCGCGAAGACGATGCTGCAGGTCGAGGCGGAAAACGCCGACTATTCGCTGCGCGGTCTTATATCCCGCCCCGACATGACGCGGTCGAACCGGCAGGCGATCACGACGATCCTGAACGGACGAACGATACGCAACTATGCGGTGTCGAACGCCATCATGAACGCGTATCATACGCTGCTGCCGATCAACCGGTATCCGGTCGCGGTACTGCATATCGGCATGGACCCGTCGCTCGTCGACGTCAACGTCCACCCGGCGAAGCTGGAAGTGCGGTTCAGCAAAGAGCAGGAGTTGGTCCGGTTCGTCGAAGCCGAGCTGCGCGCCGTGCTGAGCGGACAAGTGCTCATCCCGAAGGCGGGCAGGCCGACGCCGAAGGCGGCCGTCGTGCAGGAGCGGATGGAGCTGTATCGGAGCTCGGCCGAGCCGATCGCCGATAACGACGCGTACCGGGACGCTCCGCTGCCCGAACCGCCGCCGGCGGAGCGCGGCAACGGGCAGCCGCCCTCGCCGGAACGCCCGTCCGCCGGGAATCCCGGCAAGGATGCGGCCGTCGATGCGGCTGAGGGCGATACCGTTCCGCGTCCGGAAAGGCGCGATGCATACATAAGCGAGCCGCTGTCGGGATCGTCGGCGAACGACGCGGTACGATCGCCTGGGCGCGAAGGGGCGTTCGCGCGGGAGGAACGCGTCGCGCCGCAACCGCGCGGCGGCAGCGCGCCGTCGGCGTATTCGTCTTCGTCGCCGGCCCGGCAGGCGCGTCCGTCGTTCGAGCGGACTTCGACGACGAGCGCGGCGGCGTACGAACGGCTGGCGAACGCGCTGCCGCAGACGCCGGGCGAGCGGCCGGCGCCCGCGCCGCGGTTTCCGCAGCTCGATCCGATCGGGCAAATGCACGGCACGTATGTCGTCGCCCAGAACGAAACCGGGCTTTATTTGATCGATCAGCACGCGGCGCACGAGAGGATCAACTACGAATATTATTACGAGAAATTCGGCAAGCCGGCCGAAGCGAGCCAGCAGCTGCTCGTGCCGATCACGCTCGAATTCACGACGGCCGAAGCCGAGGCGCTTGCCGGCAAGCTGCCGCTCCTTGCGCAGGTCGGAGTCGACCTGGAGCCGTTCGGAGGCGGCGCTTTTCTCGTCCGCGGACTGCCCCACTGGTTTCCGGCCGGCGAGGAGAAGGCGCTGGTGGAGGAAATGACCGATTGGCTGCTGGCGGAGAAAAAATCGGTCGACTTGACGAAGCTGCGCGAAAAAGCGGCGATCATGTGCTCGTGCAAAGCGTCGATCAAGGCGAATCAGCATTTGAGCATCGCGGAAATCGAAGCGCTGCTCGACCGGCTCGCGCGCTGCCGCAATCCGTATACGTGTCCGCACGGCAGGCCGATCGTCGTCAGCTTCACGACGTACGAGCTGGAAAAAATGTTCAAGCGGGTGATGTAATGCTGGTAACGACCTCCTATTCGCCGTCCGGCGAAACGGTCGAACGCGGAAAGCGGCTCGCGGCGGAGCTCGGCGTCCGTTACGTGCCGCGCGGAACGTCTTCGGTCCGCAGGCTCGGAGAGCGGTACGGAGAGTCTCGCTTTTTGCTCGTCGCGGAGCGGGAGCTGTTTTATCACGGCAATGACGAAGCGCCTCTGTTTTTTCACCCGTCGCTTTCGTTCGTGCGCGTCAAACGGCTGATGAACGGGGAACGGGACGCGCTGATCGACATATCCGGGGCGTCCGCCGGCGACCGGGTGCTCGACTGCACCGCAGGCCTCGGAGCGGATGCGATCGTATTTTCTTACGCGGTGGGCGAAACGGGCGAAGTGACGGCCGTCGAAAGCGAGCCGGCCTTGTATACGATCGTGCGGGAAGGCTTGCTGGCTTACGAAACGCAGCTGCCCGAATTTAACGCGGCGATGAGACGGGTCGTCATGAAGCGGGCCCACCATCTCGACGTGCTGCGGCAGCTGGCGGACAAAAGCGTCGATATCGTCTATTTCGACCCGATGTTCCGCCTGCCGGTCGAGGAGTCGAGCGCGATCGGGCCGCTGCGCCAGCTGGCCAATCATGCCCCGCTCGCCGAGGAGGCGATTCGCGAAGCGGTTCGCGTCGCCCGCAAAAGCGTCGTCCTGAAGGAGGGCAAGGAGAGCGGCGAGTTCGAGCGGCTCGGCTTTACGATGCGATCCAAGTCGCGAACGAAAATAGCTTATGGAGTGATACATCCTTGACGGAAGCGGAATCGAAACCGCGTCTTCTCGTGCTGGTCGGGCCTACGGCCGTCGGAAAGACGAATTTGAGCTTGGAGGCGGCCGTCCGGTACGGCTGCGAAATCGTTTCGGGGGACTCGATGCAAGTATACCGGGGGATGGATATCGGAACGGCGAAGGCATCGCGCGAAGAGCGAGCGGCCGTGCCGCACCACATGATCGACATTTGCGATCCCGACCATTTGTTTTCCGTCGCCGAATTTCAGGAACGGGTCCGCCGGTTGATCGAAGACATCCATCGCCGGGGCAGGCTGCCCTTCATCGTCGGCGGGACCGGACTCTACGTCGAATCGGTGTGCTACGATTACAAGTTCAGCGACATCGGCATCGACGAATCGTATCGCAAGGAGCTGAACGATTACGCCGACCGCCACGGCGAAGCCGCGCTCCACGATATGCTTGCGCAGGCCGATCCGGAATCGGCGCGGCGCATCCATCCGAACGATCGGAGACGGACGATCCGCGCCCTGGAGATCGTGCGCGCGACCGGAAGTCCGCAGTCTCCGGAAGCGACCGGACCGAAAAAGGAGTCCCCTTACGAACTATGTATCGTCGGCTTGACAATGGACCGGCAAATTTTATATAAACGTATTGAAGCTCGGGTCGACCTCATGATCGAGCAAGGTCTCGTCCGCGAAGTGGACGCTTTGCTCCGCCGGGGCTATACGACCGACCTGCCTTCGATGCAGGGGCTCGGGTACAAGGAAATCGTCGGCTATTTGCAGGGCGAATACGACTTGCCGTTCGCGGCAGAGCTTCTGAAGCGGAATACGCGAAGATTCGCCAAGCGGCAGCTGTCGTGGTTCCGGCGCATGCCGGACATCCGTTGGATCGACGTCACGGAGCCAAATTTTTCTGCGCATTTGCAAACATTTCATGATATACTAGCAGGAAAGTTTACCCCCGATCCAGAATAAGAATGGGGTACGTATCGAACGAAAATTCCGGCAATGTCCGTGGTAATCATTATATTTGGGGGGACCTTTGATGAACAAGTCGATCAACATTCAGGACACGTTTTTGAACCAGCTCCGCAAGGAGAGCATCGCCGTTACGGTATATTTGACGAACGGTTTCCAAATCCGCGGATACATTAAAGCGTTCGATAATTTTACGATCATTATCGACAGCGACGGCCGTCAGCAAATGGTATACAAGCACGCGATTTCCACGTTCACGCCGCAGCGTCCCGTATCGCTCATGCCGCAGGAGTCCGCAACCGAATCTTGATCGGCCGGACGCCCGGAAGAAGCCGTTTTGAAACTTTTTCGGGCTTTCAATCGTTTAATAAGTGTACCGAGAAGAGAGGAGCAACCCTAACGGGTTGTTCTTTTGCTTCTGGCGCTGAAAGAAACGGGGTCCCCGCAAAGTAACAGGATTAAGCTTCGAAGGCCGGCTTCACTTTGTGGGGTTCAGTATCGGAGTCCCCGCAAAGTAATCGGAATAAGCTTCGAAGTCCAGCTTCACTTTGTGGGGTTACTTAGGGAGGGAGTCGGAGGATGAGCGCAGCAAGAAACTCCAATGCCGGCGGAACGAACCCGCAGCCGAAAAAGAAAAAGACGAAAAAGCGGTTTAAGCCGCGGAAGCTGCTCGTTTGGTTTCTCGTTACGTGCGTGCTCGGCGTATTTTGCGCGATGGGCGGTTACGTGTTCATCATGCTGAACGGCGAAAAGCTGTTCAACGAAAACAAAGACAAGCTCGATTTGGCGGAAGCGGCCAAAGTGTACGACGTGTTCGGCAACGAGATGACGACGCTGTACGTGCCGGAGGCAAACCGCGAGCTGGTCGAGGCGAAGGATATTCCGGAACGGCTCGCGCAGGCGTTTATCGCGACCGAGGACAAACGGTTTACCGAGCATGGCGGCATCGACTTCTGGTCGATCGGCCGGGCGCTCGTCAAAGATATCGTCAACCGGAAAGCGGTCGAGGGCGGAAGCACGATTACGCAGCAGCTCGCCAAAAACTTGTTTTTGAACGCCGACAAAACGTTATTCCGCAAAGCGACGGAGGCGTCCATCGCGCTTGCGCTGGAAAATAATTTGACCAAGCAAGACATATTGACGTTGTATTTGAACCGGATTTATTTCGGTAATCGGGCGTACGGCGTCAAGATGGCGGCGAAAAAATATTTCGGCAAGTCGGACCTCGGCTCGCTCGAAGTTTGGGAGATGGCTACGCTGGCGGCCATTCCGAAGG
Source organism: Paenibacillus sp. GYB003 (assembly GCF_036577625.1). Taxonomy (NCBI): domain Bacteria; kingdom Bacillati; phylum Bacillota; class Bacilli; order Caryophanales; family Paenibacillaceae; genus Paenibacillus; species Paenibacillus sp. GYB003. The sequence goes on from NZ_JARBDC010000012.1 coordinate 50,394, forward strand.
CGCCGGCCTATTACAATCCGATCGATCATCCGGACCGTTCGAAGGAACGCCGGGGCGTCGTGCTCCAGCTGATGAGAGATCAAGGCTACATTACCGAAGAAGAGCGGGCCGCGGCGGCGGCCGTGGAATATACGTACAAGCCGCAAACCGGAAACGGCGATTATGCGACCTTTATCGATTATGCGCTCAAGGAAGCCGTCGAAAAGTCGGGCAAATCGGAAGACGAGCTGCTGCGGGGCGGCTATCAAATATATACGACAATGAACCCGGCCGCCCAGAAAGCGATGGAAACGGCGTTCGCGAACGACAAGCTGTTCCAGAAGGACGGTCCGAAGCAAAAAATGCAGGGCGCGATGGTCATCGTCGATCACAAAAACGGCGGAATCGTCGGCATGGTCGGCGGCCGGGACTATAAGACGAAAACGTTGAACCGCGCCGTTCAGCCGCGGGCCCCGGGTTCGTCGTTCAAGCCGATCGCGGAGTACGGCCCGGCGATGGAAACGGACTTCAAAAAGTGGAACCCGTACACGATGCTGAAGGACGAGAAAATGACGTTCCAGGGCGGATATTCGCCGAGCAACTGGGACGGCGTCTATTTGGGCCAAATCAGCATGATGCAAGCTTTGCAAAAGTCGGCGAACGTGCCGAGCGTTTGGCTGCTGGAGCAAATCGGCGTACAGAAAGCGTTCGATTTTGCCAAAAAACTCGGCATCGACTTGGATCGCAGCAAAGACCGAAACCTCGCCATCGCGCTAGGCGGCTTGACCAACGGGGTCACTCCGCTGCAAATGGCTTCCGCCTACGGGGCGTTCGCCAACAACGGCCAGCTGTACAAAAGTCACGCGGTCGACAAAATCGTCGACTCGTCGGACAAGGAAATTTACAAATTCAACGAGAAGCCGACGCAGGCAATGAGCGCCAGAACCGCCTGGTACATGACGGTCATGCTCAAAAACGCCGTCGACAACGGGACGGGCGCCAGCGCGAAAATGAATCGCCCGGTCGCCGGCAAAACGGGAACGACCCAGCTCGATCTGAAAGGGCTGGAGAAATATAACCGGGACGTTTGGTTCGCCGGGTATACCCCGGAATGGTCGGCCGCGATCTGGATGGGCTTCGATACGACCGATCGGGAGCATTACGTTTCGGGCGGAAGCGCGCTGCCCGCGGTCATGTTCAAGGAAGTGATGACGAAGGCGTTGACCGGCGTCAAAGTGACGCAATTCCAGAAGCCGAACGGCGTGGAGGAGCTGAGCCAGCCGCCGCAGACGGTGAACGATTTGACCGCCGCTTACGTACCCGAGAGAGGCATCGTCCGTTTGAGCTGGTCGGCCGTCGGCGGAGACAATATCGTGTACAAAATTTACCGGAAAGGCTCGAAAGACAAGGAATTTATCGAGCTGCCGCGGACGGCGGTGCCGGGATTGGACGATATGACCGTGCCGGCGGGCGACAAGTACGAATATTACGTTGTTCCTTACAATTCGGCGACCGATGCGGAAGCGGAAAAATCGAACGTCGTTTCGATCGAGGTTCCGGCTGGCGGCCCGAATAACGGGCAAGGCAACGGAAACGGAAGCGGCCAAGGCGCCGGCAACGGCAATCCGAACGGAAACGGCCAAGGCGCCGGAAACGGCAGCGGAATCGGTAACGGCAATGGAAACAATACCGGCACCGGAAACGGGCAAATTGGCGGCAACGGAACCGGTTCCGGAAAGCCCGGGACGACGACTCCGGGCGGCACCGGTACGGGAAATCCGGGCACTGGAAACGGATCGGGTACCGGAACGGGTACCGGCACCGGCACCGGCACCGGCACCGGCACCTCGGGCGCGGGAACGGGGACAGGTGCGGGAACGGGTTCGCCGGGCTCCGGTTCCGGGACGGGAACCGGTACCGGTACGCCAGGTGCGGGTACCGGAACTGGAACAGGGACTGGCACCGGCATTCCGGGCTCGGGGACCGGCACCGGAACGACGGGAACCGGCGGGGGAAGCGGCACCGGTACATCGGGTACGGGAACCGGCACATCGGGAACCGGAACCGGCTCGCGTACGATTCCGGTTACGCCGGACCGCTTTTAACGAACCTCATAGGCACGAAAAAGAATCGGTCGCAAGGCCGATTTTTTTTCGTTTTTAACCGGATATAGTAGTCGTATAGCTTTGAAAGATGTATAGGAAGATGTGCTTTAATAAATTTAGTTATAATTACATTTACATATCGAAATAGATATGTAATATTATTTGCAGACACATTTACCTGGAAAGGCGTGGCATTATGGGCAGACTGAAAAAATACGCGAAAAAATCGAAGGAAGAATACCACCAGTATCCGTGGAAAGTCGACTACGAGTTGTTCGCTTTGTTCAGCAAATATTGCGAGAGCTTGAATTTGTCGGTCAACGAAGCGCTCTCGCTGCTCGTGAGCGACGAGATCGAATCGTTCAAGCAGGAGCTGTCGGAAGAGGGGCAGACCGCCATTTTGGACGAGTACCGGAGCAAAAGGGGCATTTTTTTGCGCGAAGGACCGCCTTCGTGCATACATCCGGAGATGCATCGAGGTCCGATCCCTCCCGGCCGGACCCACCGTCGCGATCATGCCGCGGACGATCCGGGCGACGCCCGTCGCGGCGGAGGGCGAGGAAGACCGCGACAGGCTCCCGGCCCCGATATCGAATAGGAGCGTGAAAGCATGTTCAAGCTTTTCCGGTTTTTGAAGCCGTACCGTTCATGGGTGATCGCGATCGTCGCCCTCATGTTTTTGCAATCGATCGCCCAGCTGTACTTGCCGACGCTGATGGCCGACATCGTCGACGTCGGGGTCATGCACGGCAATACGGCCTATATTTTGACGACGGGCGCCGTCATGCTGCTTGTCGCGGCTCTCGGTACGCTGTGCAACGTAACGGCCGGCTATTTGTCTTCGAAGACGGCTTCGGGCTTCGGCAAAATCGTCCGAGGCAGCGTATTCGGCCATGTCGAACGGTTTTCGCTGCAGGAATTCGACAAGTTCGGCACCGCGTCGATGATTACGCGAACGACGAACGACATTACGCAAGTGCAGCAAGTGCTGTTCATGATGATGCGGATGTTTTTGAGCGCTCCGCTTATGATCGTCGGCGGCGTCGTCATGGCCGTCTCGAAAGACGCGAAGCTTTCGCTCGTGCTGGTGGCCGTCATCCCGCTGCTCGTCGGCGTCATCGTGCTGATCGCGTCGAAAGGTACTCCGCTGTTCCGGGCGATGCAGGCGAAGCTGGACCGGCTGAACCTCGTCCTCCGGGAAAATTTGACCGGCATTCGCGTCGTCCGGGCTTTCAACCGGACCGAATGGGAGCGGAGCCGATTCGGCGCGGCGAACGCGGATTTGACCGACACGGCGATCAAAGTGACGCGGATGATGTCCGTCATTTTCCCGGTCATGCTGCTGCTGCTCAATTTGTCCCTGGTTGCGATCATGTGGTTCGGCGGCATCCGGATCGACCGCGGCTATATGCAGGTCGGCGATTTGATCGCCTTTACGCAGTACGCCTCGCAAATTTTGTTTTCGCTGACGATGGTGTCGATGATGTTCATGATGATTCCGCGCGCTTCGGCATCGGCGGTGCGCATCAACGAAGTGCTGAACGCCGCGCCGACGATCGTCGACGGGCCGGGCGTTCGCGACACGGATCTCCGGCAAGCGATCGTCGAATTCGACAACGTCACGTTCAGCTACCCCGGCGCGGAGCAGCCGGCCGTGAAAGGCGTATCGTTTACGGCCAGGCCGGGCGAAACGACGGCAATCATCGGCGGAACCGGCTCCGGCAAATCGACGCTCGTTCATTTGCTGCTCCGTTTTTACGACGCGGACGGCGGCAGCGTGCGAATCGACGGCTGCGACGTGCGCGCCATGCGGCAGGAGCAGCTGCGCGGCATGATCGGCTACGTGCCGCAAAAGGCGTCGCTGTTTTCCGGTACCGTGGAGAGCAATATCCGGTTCGGAAACGAAGAAGCCTCCCCGGAGCAAGTGGAGCGCGCGGCGGAGGTCGCGCAGGCGAAGCCGTTCATCGCGGAAATGAAGGACGGCTTCGAGTCGGTCGTGGCGCAGGGCGGAACGAACTTTTCCGGCGGGCAAAAGCAGCGGCTATCCATCGCGCGCGCGCTCGTCCGCAAGCCGGCGATTTACGTGTTCGACGACAGCTTCTCCGCGCTCGATTACAAAACCGACGCCGCGCTGCGCGCCGCGCTTCAGGCCGAGACGACCGACGCGACGCTGATCATCGTGGCGCAGCGCGTCAGCACGATCATGAACGCCGACCGGATCGTCGTGCTCGACGACGGCGAGGTGGCGGGCATCGGCACGCATCGCGAGCTGCTCGAAACATGCGAAGTATACCGTGAAATCGTATCGTCCCAGCTGTCGGAGGAGGAGATCGCATGAGCGAATCGCATAGAAACAAAGCTCCCGCGGGACAGCCGATGCGCGGTCCCGGCTTCGGGCCGGGCGGCGGCATGATGGGCATGCCGGTGCAGAAGGCGAAAGACGCCAAAGGCGCGATGAAGCGGCTGCTCGGCTATTTGAAGCGGAGACGGGGACAGCTGTCGATCGTGCTCGTCGCGGCCGTTTTAAGCACTGTGTTCGGCATCGTCAGCCCGAAAATTATGGGGGAAGTGACGACCCGGCTGTTCGAAGGCGCCGTTGCGAAATTGAATAACGTCCCTGACGCCGCAATCGACTTCGATGCGATCGGACGCATTTTGCTGCTGCTCGTCGGCTTGTACGCCCTGAGCGCCCTGTTTACGTTCGTGCAGCAGTTCATCGTTGCCGGCGTCGCGCAAAAAGTCGTATTCGAATTGCGGAAAGACGTGCAGAACAAGCTGAACCGGCTGCCGCTGAAATATTTCGATTCCCGCACGCACGGCGAAATATTGAGCCGGGCCACGAACGACGTGGACAATATCGGCAACACGCTGCAGCAGGTGCTCGCGCAATTCATTTCATCGGTCGTCCTGCTCGTCGGCATCGTCGTCATGATGCTTTCGATCAGCCCGCTGCTGACGCTCATTACGATCGTTACGCTGCCGCTCAGCGTCCTGGTCACCAAAAAGGTGGCGACCCGCTCGCAAACATATTTCGCCGCGCAGCAAAAGACGCTCGGCGAGCTGAACGGCCACGTGGAAGAAATGTACGGGGGCCATACGATCGTCAAAGCGTTCGGACACGAGAAAAAAGCGGTCGATACGTTCCAATCGATCAACGAAAAGCTGTACGATGCCGGCTGGCGGGCCCAGTTCGTGTCCGGCATCATCATGCCGCTCATGATGTTCGTCGGCAATATCGGCTACGTGCTCGTCTGCGTCGTCGGCGGCATTTTCGTCACCCGTCAGGCGATCACGATCGGCGACGTGCAGGCGTTCATCCAATATTCGCAGCAGTTTACGATGCCGATCACGCAGGTGGCGAATATCGCCAACCTGATCCAGTCCGCGCTCGCTTCGGCCGAACGGGTGTTCGAGCTGCTCGACGAGCCGGAGGAAGTGCCGGAAGCGTCCGAAGCCGCGATGCACCGGAAACCGCAAGGATCCGTCGAGTTCCGCGACGTATCGTTCGGGTACAAGGAAGACGCGCCGCTCATCGAGCGCATGTCGATCTCGATTCGTCCCGGGCAGACGGTCGCGATCGTCGGGCCGACGGGCGCCGGCAAAACGACGCTCGTCAATTTGCTGATGCGCTTTTACGAAATCGGCGGCGGCGGCATCTCGATCGACGGCGTCGACATACGCGACATGAAGCGAAGCGGGCTTCGGGGGATGTTCGGCATGGTGCTGCAGGACACGTGGCTGTTTAACGGCACGATCCGCGACAATATCGCGTACGGCCGCGAAGGCGCGACGGAGGAGGAAGTGGTGCAAGCCGCGAAGGCGGCATATGCCGACCATTTTATCCGTACGCTTCCGGACGGCTACGATACGATCCTGAACGAAGAGGCGTCCAATTTGTCGCAAGGCCAGAAGCAGCTGCTGACGATCGCCCGCGCGATTCTCGCGAACCCGACGATCCTTATATTGGACGAAGCGACGAGCAGCGTCGATACGCGAACCGAGGTGCATATCCAGAAAGCGATGACCGATTTGATGAAGGGGCGCACGAGCTTCGTCATCGCGCACCGGCTGTCGACGATTCGCGACGCCGACCTTATTCTGGTCATGAACCACGGGCGCGTCGTCGAGCAGGGCACCCATGAGGAACTGCTCGCTTTGAACGGCTTTTACACCGATCTGTACAACAGCCAGTTCGCGACGACGAAGCAGCATCAGGACGCGGTTTAGCCGGTTCGAACGGGGCTGCGGCGGGCCCGTCCCGCAAACCGAAAAAGAAGCCTGTGTTTCCTGACGGACGCACAGGCTTCTTTTTGGTTCCCGCATGCTCGTTCAAGTTCAATAGTAGCCTCCGCCGTATCCATACCCGTATCCATATCCGGGATAGTACGGGTAGTACGGATAGTAGTACGGGTAAGGCCGGAAAAACGGGAAAGCGAAAAAGAAAAACGGAAACCGCCGCCGGCGAAATCTGCGGAATCTTCTTCGGCCGTAGCCAAACGGCTGCCTCGGGTCGAACTCCCGTTCTTCTCCATCGACGTCTTCGGGGACGAGCATCGTAACCCCTTCCTCGTCCATGCCGTCGATAATGCCCTCGAACTGCGAACCGTCGTTCCCGTGCGCGATAACATGGTAATTCATGTACTTGTGGCATTGTGCCTTGATATCTTCCGCCGATAAGCCGGCTCTTTCGGGTTGAATCGGGTACATGGTTTTCAGCGCCTCCTTTATTTACCGTTAGGATATTCGCCCAGCGCCCAAAGCGTTACCGCAAATCAAATATTTTCAATCAAAGGAATGTTTGAATATGTTGCGCAAACGATATATACTTTTAATCAAACGCGTGTTTGAATGAAAATCGAGGTGATCATTATGGCCCGGGACGTTTGCGACGTATACTGCTTCGACGAACAAAAGGTCGCGCGCGGAAAACAATTTCTTTCGGGGATCGACGCGGAAGGAATGACGCGGCTGTTCAAAGCGCTGGCGGACGAGACGCGGCTGCGGATCGCGCTGGCGCTATGCCAGGAAGACGAATTATGCGTGTGCGACGTGGCGAATATGCTCGGCTCCGCCATCGCCAACGTATCGCATCATCTCCGGTCGCTTCGGAATATGGGAATCGCGAAGCATCGCAAAGAAGGGAAGCTGGTCTTTTATTCGCTCAAGGACGACCGCGTCAAGCGGCTCGTTATGTCCGCACAGGTACGCGGGAACGAAACATTGGCGAACGTTTGATCGGCGCATTCGTCAGCCGAAACTTCATCAGACAGTCATCGAAATGGGTGAAGCGATTGAGACATACGGAAACGATCGTTGTAGGCGGGGGACAGGCAGGGCTTGCGATCGGCTATTATTTGAAACGAAAAGGATCGCCGTTTCTGATTTTGGACGCGAACGAGCGGACAGGCGATACGTGGAGGAATCGGTACGATTCGCTGCATTTGTTTACGCCAAGAATGTACGACGGGTTGCCGGGGCTGACATTTCAAGGAGAATCGAACGGTCTGCCTTCGAAGGACGAAGCGGCGGATTATTTGGAATCGTATGCCCGTCATTTTTCGCTGCCGATCCAATATCGCACGAAGGTGACTTCCATGGTACAAGACGAAAAGAGGTTCGTCTTGCGCACCGATCAAGGCGATTTTTCGGCCCGACATGTCGTCGTCGCTACGGGTCCTTTTCATAAGCCGCGAATACCGGAGTTCGCGAAGCGGCTGCCGGATCGCGTGATTCAACTTCATTCCGCCGAATATCGGAATCCAGGCCAGCTGCAGCAGGGCAGCGTGCTTATCGTCGGGGCCGGCAATTCCGGCGCTCAGATCGCCGTCGAGCTGGCCATGCAAAGGAGCGTCTATTTGTCTTACGGCCGTCCGTTGCGTTTCAAACCGCTCTACCTGTTTGGAACGAGCATTTTCTGGTATTTCGACAAGCTCGGTCTGCTGGAAGCCGATGCGGATTCCGCATTAGGGGGATGGCTCCGGAAACAGCCGGAGCAAATATACGGTTTGGATTTGAAAAAGCTGCTGAACGCCAAAGCGATAGGTTCGTTTCCAAAATGCGCGGACGCCGACGAGACCGGCATCCGTTTTGAAGACGGCACCTCTTTTCATGCGGACAATGTCGTTTGGGCAACCGGGTTTCGGGCGGATTACGGTTGGATCCGGATTCCGGGCGCATTTCGCGAGGACGGTACGCCGGTGACCCGAAACGGCGTCAGCCCCGTAGCCGGGTTGTTCTTTCTCGGCCTTCCGTGGCAGTCGAGCAGAGGCTCGGCGCTTATGGGATGGGTAGCCAAAGACGCGGAGCGATTGGCGCAAATGCTTTAAACGGAAGTTGGACAGGGAAGCAGATGCGAATTTGAATCTGAGGAGTGGAAGCATGAGCGGCTCGATCGGACCTAACGAAAGCTGCGGCGACAAAGGCTGCTGCCGACTCGACAGCGGCGATCATGCCGCAAATGGCGCGGACACGGCGGCGGACGTACCGGAGCGGCGGCAGCCTCTCCGGTCTTACCGGATTGACGGCATGGATTGCAGCTCCTGCGCAATGACGATTGAAAACCATTTGAAGACCTTCCCGGGATGGCTGAGGCTGTGGATCGCGGTACTGAGCGACACCGGCGCCGCTCTGCTGGTTATCTTGAACAGCATGAGGCTGCTGACAACGGGAAGCAAGAGATTGGGGTAAAAGGGAGGAACGAGCATGTTTATGATTCGCGAAGACGAACCGCTCGCCTCGGCCGCGGTTCGGGCGATCCGCATCGGGGACGTGCCGGCGCTGAAACGACTGCTGGCCGACCATCCGGAGCTGGCCGCCGCGTCGGTCGCTCGAAGCGATAGCGCGGACGGCGAAACGGAAAGACGGAGCTTGCGCACGCTCCTTCATGTGGCGACCGACTGGCCCGGCCGCTTTCCGAACGTTGCCGCGACCATTGCCGCGCTGATCGAGGCCGGCGCGGACGCAAACGCCGGGTTCGTCGGCCCGCATGCCGAGACGCCGCTTCATTGGGCGGCCAGCTGCGACGACGTCGAGGCGATCGACGCGCTGCTCGGTGCCGGCGCCGACATCGAGGCGCCGGGCGCGGTCATCGCCGGCGGAACGCCGCTCGACGATGCGGTGGCGTTCGGGCAATGGCGCGCGGCGAGAAGGCTGGTCGAACGCGGAGCGCGGACCGCTCTTTGGCATGCGTCGGCGCTCGGCCTATTGGAGTCCTTGAAGGCTCATTTCGCCGGGGCCGCGCTTTCGAACCGATATCCGTGGGGAGCGGGAAGCTCCCCGCCTCCGAACGAAATCGACGTCGCCTTTTGGTGCGCTTGTCATGGCGGCCAGCGTCATTGTGCCGAATATTTGCTAAGCAAAGGCGCCGATCCGAATTGGGTTTCGGCATGGGACGGTCTGACTCCGCTCGACGCGGCGCTCCGCGGCGGCGCCGACGAATTGGCCGAGTGGCTGCGCGGACGCGGCGCCCGGCCGTCCGGCGCGAGCGGCTGAAACGGGCGACATTGCAGCGTAACGATGAGGCAAGGCTGTCGGACATCCGGCAGCCTGTTTCGCCATGCGCATCCGCTTCGGATCGGGGGACGGACATGCCGGACGATGGATGGGAAAACGATGCTTGCGGCGAAGTAGGAATCGGGCCGCTTTTGTCGAAGTATAGGAGGTATAAGCCTGCATGACAAAAAACGGGTGACTTATGAAAAGTTGGCTTCCGCGGCTCGGCTCGCGGCCATTCCGGAGCTTCCAGCTGCGACTGTTCCTTTATTTGTTTCTGATCGGCTCGGTCCCGGTATTTGCCGCGCTCTCGATCTTTTACGCGCATTCGCTCGAGCGTTCCGACGAAGAATGGAGAGCGGCGGTCGCGCGAAAGCACGATAACGTGCAGCGCCGGCTCGAACGGGAAATGCGCGAGCTCGAATATATGTACCGCACCTGGGTGCAGCACGAATCGGTCGGACTGCTGCTGCAAATGAACCGCGACGGCCGGATCATGAACGAAGCGGCGTTTCGCGCCGTGAAAGAGTCGATCGTGCGTACGGCGGTCTTCCAGCTGGAATACCGCAAAAACGTGACCGACATCTGCTTCGCGCTCGAAGGAAACGGTTCGTTTTGCGCGGTCGGCAATCCTTTCGACTACGAGCCCCGCGACGCGCGGGTGCCGGTCAACCGGACCGATCTGTTCGTCCGCGACGAAGGGAGAAACGGCATCGGCTTCGTCGGGCCGCTCTACGACGCGGCGAATTTCGTCATCGTCGGCCATATCGAAATCGTGATGGACATGTCCCGGCTGCTTGGCGAAATACGCGCCGACAACGATTTGTCCGATCTCGTGCTGTGGGATGCGGCGACCGACTCGATCTTGTTCGAGAGCGGCCGGCGCGACCCCGCGACAAGCCATAGCGCCTCGTTGTTTTTGTCGGACAAGGAGCCGTTTCTGCGCAGCGAAGCGGACGTCTATTTCTCCCAGCGTCCGGTCTCGGCGCCGGGCGCGTCGTGGATGACTTACCTGGAGGCGCCGAATACCGACATCCGTTCGCTCCGGTCGTCGCTGCGCAACACGATCCTTGTTTTTTGCGCGATTTTGGTGCTGGTATCGATCATCAGCTCGCTCGTTTTCTCCGCTTTGTTCGCGAGGCCGCTCCATTCGCTGAGGCAGCTGATGAAGCGCGCCGAATCCGGAGATTTGAAGGCGTACTGGATGTCCGCCAGCATTCGCGAAATCGACGAGCTCGGCAGCAGCTACAACCAAATGCTCAACCGGCTCGAGGAAACGATCAAGCAGGCGAAGCAGGAAGAATCGCTCAAGAAGGAAGCGGAAATCGAAGCGCTGCAATATCAGCTCAATCCGCATTTTTTGTACAACACGCTGAATACGATCAAATGGGTGGCGAAAATACACCGAACGCCGCAAATTTCCGACGCGGTCAGCGCGCTCGTTCGCCTGCTGCAGGCGAGTCTCGGGAAGAAGGGCGATTTTTTGACGCTGAAGGAAGAAATCGGGCTGATCAAAGATTATATGGCGATTCAAACGTTTCGCTACGGGGATACGGTTCGGATGAATTTGGACATCGACCCGCTCGCCTCGATCTGCCTCGTTCCGAAAATGATGCTTCAGCCGCTCGTCGAAAACGCGCTCATTCACGGCTTCGAGAATGGCGCGGAGGGCGGAGAAATTACGATCAAGGCGTGGCTCGACCGCGATTTGCTGCTTTGCGAAGTTCAGGACAACGGGAAAGGGTTCGCCTCCCCGGAAACGGTCCAGGAGCCGCCCCTGCGCGGTCACGGTTCCAAAGAACGGATGAGCGGAATCGGTCTGAGCAACATTCGCGATAAAATCAAGCTGTACTACGGTCCCGATTATAAGATGCATATTTTCAGCAAGCCGAACGCAGGAACGACGGTCCGGCTGTCGCTGCCCATACACCGAAGCGAGGAGGCGTAAAGCGTGAACGTATTGATCGTGGACGACGAACCGATTATTCGGGTCGGCTTGAAAGCTCTCGTCGATTGGGAGCGGCACGGCTTTCGGCTCGCCGGGGAAGCGGCCGACGGCGTCGAGGCGTTGGAGCAGCTGCGCAGCAAGCCGATCGACATCGTCATTACCGATATCCGCATGCCGAGAATGGACGGACTGGCGCTTATGCGCGAGGCGAAAGCGGTTCGCGGCGACGTCGGGCTGCTCGTGCTGAGCTGCCTGGACGATTTCGCCTACGTCAAGGAAGCGATGAAGCTGGGCGCGCAAGATTACATTTTGAAGCCGACGATGGAGCCGGAGGAGCTGCTGGCGATTTTGCAAACGGTTCGCGCAAAGCTCGACGAGGAGCGGCGGACGATGCGGGCGCTCGCCGAATGGCGGGAGCATATGCAGCAATCGGGCGCGCACCGGCTCGCCGACTCGCTGCGCCAATACGTGGAAACCGGGGCGGGACGGGACCGCATCGAGGCGGAGCTGTTTGCGCCGGGCTGCGGCTTGTTCACCGTATGGATCGAAGGCGATCCGGGCGGGCTGCCTGCGGGCGAAGAGCGGACGGTTCCGGAAAGCCGGGCGATCGTCAAATGGAGCGAGCGTTCCCGGATCGTTCTGTTCGGCTATGAGAAATCGGCGTCGGAAAAAGAACGGTACGAGCGGATGTACGGCTGCGCGCAGGCCGTGTACGCGTATATCAAGGAACGGGCGGCGCCCGGAACGGACTGGTTCGTTTGCCTCGGACCGGCGATCGGCAAGCCGGAGCTTCTTCCCGAAAGCTTCGCGGCGCACCGCCGACAGCTGCATTCGCGTTTTTACGGAGCGCCCGACGCGTTCGTTCTGGCCTGGCCGGAGGCGGCGGAGGACGGACCGCTGCCGGTCGCGGAACGAAACGACTTTTTGCGCGCCGTTTCGACCGGCAACCGGGAGGCGGCCTACCATTGGGCCGACGTCCTGACGGAGTCGGTCAGGCGGAATAAGCCGAACGTCGACAAGCTGCAAACGTTTTTGGCCGACATGATCGGGCTTGCGTTCGGACTCGCGCGGCAGCATCAGCCGAACGGTTCTGAGGAGGACGACATGCCGGCGGCGGCGCTGCAGCCGCTTCGCGCCATGGCGCATGTCGATCCGCTTTGCGCGTTCGTCAAGGAAACGGCGCGCGGGCTGTGGACGAAGCCGCTCGGCCACGGAACGGCGAAGGAGCCGGGCAACCCGTTTATCAAAAAAGCGATCCGCTTCATGCGCGAGCATTACGGCCGCAATATCGGTACCGTCGACATCGCCGACCACGTGAAGCTGAGCCGCAGCTATTTGAGCGACCTGTTCAGCAAAGAAATGGGCGAGTCGCTGACGGAAACGCTCACCCGCATTCGCATCGAGGAGGCGAAGCGGAAGCTGCGCTCCGGCGAAATGAAAGTGTACGAAATCGCCGAGGCGGTCGGCTTCTCCGACTCGAAATCGTTCGCGAAAACGTTCAAGCGGCTCGTCGGCTGCACGCCGAAGGAATACGAATCGTCCGGCGATTGAGCCGCGCAACATCTGCGATGCTGCTTCCTGGACGTGACCGACGCACAGCCCGTTCCGTTTAACCGTCCGGCGCTTTCTCTGCTTTGATCGGCCTTGCGGTTCAACTAAACCGGAAAATCTCCCTCTAAATTCGTATATCGAATAGATGTCGGTTCGAGTTAACGGGAAAAGCTCCCTGTAAAGTCTCGCTGCATCGGCAAAAACCGCGATTCGGGAGAACATAGCGGGAGCTTTTCCTTCTAAAGCGGCCGGCAGCGGGGAGAGCATCTAAATTAGCGTGAGGATTTCCCGGTCACTGCGAGGGGTTCAGCATGGATACGTTCGCTAATGTGCAAAATGCGGCATCGCCAATCGGCGCTATGCTTAACGTGGGGGCTTCACGCGGGATGAAAATGGGCGATTATGACGGACATTCACGGCAACGCCCCGGCGCTGCGCGCCGTTTTGTCGGAAATCGACGCCGCCGGCGGCCATCAACTGCCCGGGGAGGAGCCGTTCGATGGGCGAGTATAAGTATTGTCCGTTCTGCGGTCGAGCTTTGACGGACACGAAGACGGTCGGCAAAAGCTTCCGGCGGTGTCCGGAAGGACACTATACGTCGTATCCGAGGCAAACCGTCGGCGCGGCCGCTATTTTGACGGACCGGGGGCAAATATTGCTGGAACGGCGGGCGATCGAGCCCGGTTACGGTTTATGGGCGCTGCCGGGCGGGATGGCGGAGCCGGGGGAGTCGATCGAGCAATGCGTGGCGCGGGAGCTTTATGAGGAGACGGGACTTGCGATTGAGCCGACAAAGCTGCTGGACGTCGTCGGAGGCAAACAAGTATGCATCGTTTTTTACGAAGCCCGAATCGTCGCGGCAAACTGATGAAGTCGGACGAATCGTCGGAGCTGCGGTGGTTTGAACCGGAACATATTCCGTACGATCAATTTGCGTTTGCGCGGCATAAGGAAATGCTGCGCAAATGGTTGGAAGCCCGTCGTACATAGACAGATTCGATAAAAAAGATAATCGGCCGAATGGAAAGTCGAAGCCGCGCGAAACGGGCCGCAATTGTCGTTTTGCGGCTGCCGAACGAGACGGCGCTTCGCCCAGGCGACACGTTTCGGCTTGAACCGTTACGCATGTCGGTTTGTGCGCTTTCCCGGGAAAAGTTGAACGAGGCGCGAGACAGAAGGAGACGAAAGCATGGAAGTCGCAGAGATGGAGCTCGGTCACTACGAGCAAATGATCGAGCTGTGGAACGAGACGGAAGGGCTCGTATTGAGCGAGGCGGATGCCAAGCCGAATATCGAACGCTTTTTGCGGCGGAACGCCGGGCTTAGCTTCGTCTGCATGCAGGACGAGCGGGTGGTCGGCACGATCATGTGCGGCCACGACGGCCGAAGAGGCTTTCTGTATCATGTAGCCGTAAGCCGGGAGCTTCGGGGCAACGGCATCGCCAAACGGTTGGTCGAACGCAGCCTCGACGGACTGCGCGCGGCCGGCGTCGACAAATGCCATCTGTTTACGCTGGAATCGAACGATATCGGCAACCGGTATTGGTCCGGAACCGGATGGGAGAGAAGGAGCGGCATATTGCTCTACTCGAAGGACGTATGATGGAAGATCGGGAAAAGCCGCGGTACACGATTTTGTTCGTCCGGCAAGGGAGCCGCATTTTGATGCTGAATCGGGACCGGTCGCCGGCCAAAGGGCTGTGGAACGGCGTCGGGGGCAAGCTGGAGGCAGGCGAATCGCCGCTGGCCGGCGTACTGCGCGAAGCGTACGAGGAGACGGGCATCCGTCTGACGGACGCCCGCTTCAAAGGCGTCGTTCGATGGGAGCCGGACCGTGCCCCGTCCGAGGGCATGTATTTGTTTATCGCCGATTTGCCGCCTCATGTGTCGGTTCCGACGCCGCGCCGGACGGATGAAGGACTGCTGGAGTGGAAGGAAATCGATTGGATTTTGTCCGAGCGCAATTTGGGCGTCGGCGAAGCGATCCCCCGTTACTTGCCCGCGGCGCTGGAGGAAGCAGATCGCTGCTATGTTCACCGCTGCGTGCTGGAAGGAAACCGGCTCGTCCGTTACGAACGAGCGCCGCTGGAGCCGTTATTGTCCGTTTGAAAGGAAGTGCCGCAATGATCGATGTCGAACAAGTTCGCCGTATGGCGCTGTCGCTGCCGGAAGCGACGGAGCGCGAAGCGTGGGGTACCCCGGCATTCCGGGTCAAAGACAAAATTTTTGCGCGCATGCTCGAAGACGGCCGGTCGCTCGCCATCAAAGCGCCCGAAGACGAGCGATGGCTGCTATCGGAGTCGGAGCCGGACACGTACAGCGTTCCGCCGCATTATCGCAATTATAGCATGATGGTCGTTCGATTGTCCCGCATCGACCCCGATTCGCTGAAGGCGCATCTGATCCAGGCATGGCGGTTGACGGCGCCGAAGCGTCTCGTTGCGGCATATCACGCAGAGGGATAGTCGGCTGGAACGCGCCGACTCCGATTATTGCGAAGCGGATAGCGGACTTTTCGCAGCCGCCGCCAAAGGCGATACGCAGGTCAAACGAATCGTCGTCACCGGAGCCAATCGGCAGCAGTCGACGGAAAAAGGCGTCCGCATCGGTTCCGCGGTCGAAACGATTTTCGCGGGTCACGGCAAATGCGGCTACGAACGAACGGAGCAAGGGGCGCGCATATTCGGTTACGCCGACCAAAAAGCTCGCGTCACGCTGGAATTTTGGACGCATAACGGCATTGTCCGGGAAATCCGCTTCGACGATACCGGCACTGGATGAACGCCGGAGAAAGGAAGGATTCCGCCTATGTTTGAACTGAAACCGATCGAACCGGCGATTCGACCCGAGGTCGTCGCCAAAATCGAACAGGAGTGGGGGTCTCCCGTGCTCGTCTCGCGCGGCCGGGTTCATCGGGCGGACCGGCTGGACGGCTTCGTCTGCCGACGCGAGAACGAGCTTGTCGGTCTCGTCACGTACGACATCCGGCTCGGCCATTGCGAAATCGTATCCCTCGACAGCTGGCTGGAGCGTCAAGGCGTAGGCGGCGCGCTCGTCGAGGCGGTCGTCCGCGAAGCGAGACGGCAAGGCTGCCGCCGCGTCTGGCTCATTACGACGAACGACAATACGGCGGCCATGCGCTTTTACCAGAAACGCGGCTTCCGCATGTGCGCGCTCCATACGGGCGCCGTTGCGGCAGCGCGCAAGCTGAAGCCGCAAATTCCGCTTGTCGGCTATGACGGCATTCCGATCGATCACGAAATCGAATTCGAGATCGTGCTGTAAGCGTTACTCCATAACGGTTCGGGAGGCATCGATGAATAAAACGGAGCAATGGCATCGTCATATCGGCGCGTACGGCATTTGCGCGTCGCACGGAAAGCTGCTCGTTATCCGCAAAAAAGGCGGGCCGTATACGAAACGGTTCGATTTGCCGGGGGGCACGATCGAGCCGAACGAAACGATGGAGGAGGCGGTAAGACGGGAGTTTCGCGAAGAAACCGGCGTCGACGTCGGCATCAACCGGTGTCTCGGGGCGCGCGATAATATCGTGGCCTGGACCCGGGATCGTTTCGACCACACGCATTGCCACCATATCGCGGTGCTGTACGAAGTCGAATATGTGCGAGGGGACGTCGCGAATTCGCCTTGTTTCGACGATTCGGACGGGGCCGAGTGGATCGATGTCGACTCGATTGCCGAGGACGACGCGTCTCCGCTCGTCCGGGACGCCGTCCGTTGGTTGCTAACCGGCGAATTGCCCGGCAAGGCGGGACGGTTCGATCATTGGCAAACGAAAGGGTGACGACGATCGCGATACGGGAACGAAACTGGTTCGATGCCGGTTATTTGAAGGACGGAACTCCCGTTCAGAGGAAAGCGTACGACGTCTTGACCCGCTATGGGCTGCTCGCCGGGTTGAAGCGATATGATCCGGCCGTCGTCGGCACGATTCCGATCGGCATCGATATCGAAGGCAGCGATTTGGATATCGTCTGCGAAGCGGCGGATTTGGACGCGTTCGAGCGGAGCGTGCGGGACGCATTCGGCGGCTTCGACCGCTTCTCGTTTACGCGAAAGCCGGCTGCGCAGGGGCGGAAGGAGCGGGCCGTCGCCCGGTTCGCCTGCGACGGGCTTCCGGTCGAGCTGTACGCCGAGTCGACGCCGGTCGCTTCGCAAAACGGATTCGTTCATATGGTCGTGGAAGCCCGGCTGCTGGAGCTTTTCGGCGATCGCGCGAAGGAGGCCGTTCTTTCCCTGAAACGGGGCGGGATGAAGACGGAGCCCGCGTTCGCGGCGTATTTCGGATTGGCGGGCGATCCGTACGAGGCGCTGCTGAAGCTGGCGCATTATACCGACGATCGGTTGTTAGCCGCATTAACGATTAACGACATAAAATAATACGGATAGGGGCGGGGACAAGGATGAGCATCACGACCGTACTTTTCGACTTTGACGGCACGTTGGCCGACACGCTGCCGATATGCATTCATTCGATCGCCGAATCGTTTTTGAAATACGACGGCAAAACGTTGACGGCGGAAGACGTCGTGGCGATGTTCGGTCCGACCGAAGCGGACATTATCCGCTTCAATCTTCGCAACCGGGATGCCGCCGAAGACGCCGTCCGGCTTTTTTACGAGCTGTACGACAAGGAGCACGACCGGATGGTTCGGCCGAACGCGGACATGATCGCTCTGCTCGACCGGCTCGCGAGCGACGGGTACCGTCTCGGCATCGTCACCGGCAAAGGCCGGGCTTCGCTGGATATTTCGCTCGAGCGGCTCGGCATGAAGCATTACTTCGGCGTAACGGTCTCCGGCGACGAGATGATGAAGCCGAAGCCGGACCCCGAAGGGGTCGTCACGGCGATGAACGGCCTCGGGGCGAAGCGGGAAGAGACGGTGTTCATCGGAGACAGCGAGGCGGATATGCGCGCCGGCAAAGGCGCCGGCGTATTCACGATCGGGGCGCATTGGCTCGACAACGTGCAGACGCACCGCTTCGAGACGAAGCCGGACTTGTACGTGAAGCGGACGGACGAGCTGCTCGCTTTTTTGGAAGGGCGCAAATGAAACGGCGCTGTCGCTACAAAGCGATCGTCTTCGATATGGACAATACGCTGCTGCGGTCGCGCATCGATTTCCCGCGGATAAAGCGGGACGTGTTCGGCTTTTTGAACGGCTGCGGGGTGCTGCCGCCCGATTTTCCGCTGGGCGAGCATACGATCGCGACGTTGATCGAGGCGGCCCGCGGGTCCGGCAAGCTGCAGGCGGCCTGGGAAGCGGAGATTTGGGACACGGTCGTCCGCGGCGAGCGGGAAGGCATGGCCGGCGCGGAGCTCGAGCCGTTCGTCCCGGAGGTGCTGGAACGGCTTCGCGGCGACGTCGCGATGTCGGTGCTGACGAACAATGCGCGGGAAGCGGCGATCGAGGCTCTGCATCGCACCGGAATCGTTTCATGCTTCGAGCATATCGCCGGCAGGGAGCAAATGGCGGCGCTAAAACCGTCGCCGTCCGGTTTGCTTCACCTGCTGTCCCATTATCCGCACATTCGCGCGGACGAATGGCTGGCGGTCGGGGATTCGTGGATCGACGGGAAAGCGGCGCAGCAAGGAGGCGTTCCGTTTTTGGCCTATCATGCGAATACGGCGGAATTCGAACGCAGGTCCGTGCCAGTCATCGGCCATATTCGTTCGATGCGGGAGCTTGCCGATTACGTCTACGACGGGGACTGAAAATTCGTCTCTCTCCAGCCGTTCGGCGGCTCGGCTAATCCAGCACGCAAAGGAGGCGCAGACCATTGAGAAGCGAACAAGAAATGATGGCCATGTTTGTCGATTTCGCCGCGAACGATCCGCGCATCCGGTTGGCGACCCTGGAAGGGTCGCGGACGAACCCGAACATTCCGCGCGATCGGTTTCAGGATTTCGATATCTCGTATTTCGTGACGGATATGGAGTCGTTCAAGCAAGACGATCGATGGCTGGACGTTTTCGGCAAACGGGCGATGATGCAAAAACCGGAACAAATGGAGCTGTTTCCGCCGGAGCTCGGCAATTGGTTTTCGTACCTCATTTTGTTCGAGGACGGCCATAAGGCGGACTTGACGCTTATTCCGCTGAACGAAGCGGAGCGATATTTCGAGGATAGCGACGGCCTGGTCGAGGTGCTGCTCGACAAGGACGCCATCGTCCGAAACGAAATCGTCGCGACCGACCGCAGCTACTGGATCCGAAAGCCGACCGCGGGACAATTCGACGATTGCTGCAACGAGTTCTGGATGGTATCGACGTACGTCGTAAAAGGATTGGCGAGAAAAGAAATCCTTTTCGCGATCGATCATTTGAACGAAATCGCCCGGCCCAATTTGCTGAGAATGATCGCCTGGCAAATCGGAGCGGAGCGCGGCTATACGTTCAGCGTCGGAAAAAACTACAAGTTCATCGACCGATATATGCCGCGGCAAGCGTGGGAAACGCTGCTGTCCACGTATGCCGGGAACGGCTACGAGGCGATGTGGCGGGCGTTGTTCACTTGCTTCGAGCTATTCAGGACGTACTCGAAAGCGGTTGCGGAGCGATTCGGATACAAGTATCCGGATTACGACGAGGCCGTCACGAATTATACGGAGCGCGTTTATCGTTCATTGAACGAATAGCGGCAAGTGTCGAACCGAACAAAACCGTCCGGGAAAAACCCGGACGGTCCTTTGTCGTGCGAACCCGGATTTCCTCCGTTTTCGTCCCGATAGCGTTGTCGATACACGACAATTACTTGTCGCCTGCCAGCAGCCCCGCCGTCGAAACGGGCAGCCCCTCCAGATGAAGATGGGCGACTTGGCCGAGGCCGAGGCAGCGGGGGACGGCCCAATGCTCGCTCCGTTCCTCGAACAAAACGGTCGTCACGGAGCTCGGCGGAAGCCAGAAGCCGCTCCAGACGAGCGGAAACGGCAGCTCCAGCAAATGCGACAGCCACGTCAGCCCGAAGCCCAAGTGGCAAAAGACGGCGATGCTCTCCTTGTTCGACTTGACGATCCGGTACCGGCCGTCTTCCCGGTCATAGCCGTGCCGCCGCAAAAATTCGTCGGAGTTCGTCTTGATCGTTTCGTAGCGTGCGATAAAATCGCTGTAAGGAGCCCGGCTTGGCCAACGATCGTGATCGGGATACGGCCGGCCGGCGCGAACCGTTTCGCCGGGGATGTTCCAGGCGGCGGCAGGGCGGCCCCGATCGTCGGGCGCTTGCCAGTCCAGCTCGCGCGTCCAAGGCTCGAACGTCGGTTCGATGCCGAGCATGTCGGCGGTATACTGCATCGTATGGACGGCGCGGTTAATCGGCGAACAGTAAATGCGGTCCACGCCCGTCCGTTTCAAAAAAGCCGCGAGCGCGCGGGCTTCCGAATGTCCGGCCGCCGTTATCGTATGGTTCGGATAATCCGGCTCGGCGTGTCGGATCAAATAAATTTTCATGAACGTTTCTCCCGTTATAATGAAATAATGTAATGCCCGAGCGAGCAAGCGTATGTCAGACCGGCGTCGCGTATGCCGTCGGGCAGGGTGCGGATGCTGTTGTGCGTTTCGTACGTAAAATCGCCCTCGTACCCGATCGCCTTGAGCGTTTGCGCGACTTCGTCCCAGCGAATCGTCCCTTGGTACGGCAGCACGTGCTGATCGTGCGTCCCGTTATTGTCCTGAATGTGCGTCGCTTTGAGACGGCTGCCGAGCGCGGCGATCGCTTCTTTCTGATTCAAAGACATCTTGTGTCCGTGCCCCGTATCCCAGCACGCCCCGACGAGCGGATGATCCAAGGCGTCGATCAGCTCGATCTGCTCTTCCGGAACGGTAAAGTACGTGCGGGCTTGCCGGTGGCCGGTCATGTTTTCCAGTGCGATCCCGACGCCGGTTTCTTCGAGGATCGGCACGAATTTGCGGTAAAATCTCACGTTGAACTCGAGCGTTTGCTCGTAGCTCTCGCCTCCGTCGACGGACAGGTTGGACGGGTGAAACACGACCCACGGAACTCCCAAAATATGCGCGGTCCTCAGCGACCGTTCGACGAGACGCTCGTACGCGTCGAGCGTCAGCTCGAGCACCAGATTGGCGAAGGTCGGACCGTGTACCGGACCGTGCATTTGCGTAAAACGAACGCCCGCCTCATCGGCGCTCGCCCGAATATCGCGGGCCCACGCCCGTTCCTCCTCCTCGCTCATGTGCAGCACCTGCTTCTGAAAATCCCAGTAGTTCATGTCCAGCGAAGCGAAACCGGCGGCGGCGCACCGGCGGACGGCTTCCGTTCGCGGGATGGCGGCGTCGAACACGTTCAACGACGTCGAAACGTTCATACGGTTGTTCCCTCCTGCAGCATTTTATGATTATTGGGTTTTAATATATTGGTTGATTTCTTCTTCGGCGTCGCGGAGCGCGGTGTTGAGATCTTTTTTGTCGTTCAGAAAGTCCGTGTAATGCTTCAGCGTAATCTCGGAGCCCTTGCTCTGGTATTTGGAAAACGGGGGAGCGTAAGCCGGCTTGCTTTTGAAAATGCTGGCGAGCTTTTTGTCCTTCAGCGCCGGATTGTCGGCTCCGAACTCTTTGCGAACGTCCGGATTCGTGAGCAGCGACAGCCGGCCCGTTTTGCGCGCGCTTATTTTTTGATTGTCGTCGGCGAACAGCACCTCGAGCACCTTCATCGCTTCGTTCTTGTATTTGCTCGTTCCGGTAATCGCGATGACGTGAAGGTCGTACATGCCGTACACGTTCGGGCTTTCCTTGTAGCTCGGATACTGCGCGACGTCCCAATTGAGCCCTTCGGATTTCGACAGCAGATCGAGCAGGTTGACGCTGGCCAGCATCGCCTGCGTCTTGTCTTTGATGAAGGCGTTCGTCGTAAAATTCGGCTTGTTGCCGGGAATCGAAAACAGCTGTTTGCCGAGCGAGAACGCTTTTTTGTACGGCTCGCTGTTGACGGCGGCCGCATTCGTTTTCGCGTCCACGGGAATGAGCGACAGCGGGTACGTGATCCGGGTCCACGAATCCATGCCGAGCCCGCTGTACGGGACGCCGCCGTCTTCCCGGGTCAGCCGTTTCGCCAGCGCGACCGCATCGTCCCAAGTCATGCCGTCCTGCGGGTAAGGAACGCCGAATTTATCGAAAATGTCTTTGTTGTAATACAGCGCGTTAAACTGCATGTTGTACGGCAGGCCGTACAGCTCGCCTTTATCGGACAGCGTCCGCAGCGTTTTCAACGCCTCCTGGTCGAACCGCCCGAGATCGAAGTTTTCCGTTTTGGCGAGCGGCGTCAGATCTCCGAAAATGCCCAACCCTTTGTTCGGATTGATGTTGCCGTTCCAGATCGTAATGAGATCGATTTGCTCTTTGGCGGCTACCGCGTTTTCGAGATCCGTCGCCTTGAACGGCAGCAGCTCGACCGTAATATAAGGATACTTCTTCTTGACCGGATCCGCGATCAACAATTTGAAGTCGTCGGCCGTCATCGGCTGATGCGTAAACAGCTTCAAAACGACCGGGTCCGGCTCCTTCGGCGGAACGGCTTTGGCCGACCCGTCGGGACCTCCGCCCCCGCCCGACGAGCAGCCGGCCGTAACTACCGCCAAAAGGGAAAGCGCTACTGCACCCGTACCGTGTTTCTTCATTGGAAACCCCTCCGCTGAGACGAATCGAATATCGGTTCGATGCCAACCGACTGTACAACGTGACGGAAACTGGGTAAACTATTGCCAGAACATGCATGTTGCGGCCGATATCTGAATCGTACCGCGCCGGCGCTGCGCGGGGAATATCACGCGGTAGTTTCTTTTTGGCATTTGGTAGGGTATGCGCTTTCATAGGAGGAGGCAGACGGAAAGATGCAGGAAACGGCGGTGGAATACGTCGACATGTGGTTTTACAAGCCGGACGGCTTCGACGAGCTGGGCGGCGTTTGGCCCGTCCGGATCGGCAACAATATCGCGAAGCCGAATTACCGGAACGGGCCGAGGCAGACGCCGTATTGCAACATGCATTTCGTTCGCGAAGGCCAGGTGGAGCTGTTTTACGGCGGACGGCAAGTGGTGCTCGGCCAGGGGGACATCTTCTGCAAATTTCCGAACACGATCTATTCGTATCAAATCGTGCCCGGAGAGCGCCCGCTTCGGATGGCGTGGATCACCTTCGACGGGCACCAGGCCCGGCATATATTGAAAATGACCGGCTTTGCCGAAGACCGGCCGTACCGGAGGGGCGCGGTCGACAAAGATATGGAGATCGTGCTGCAGCAAATTTTTCAATGGTGCAAAGGGGACAGCCGCAAGCAGCTGATGACGATGTACAGCTTGATGTACCGGATCTTCAGCAAGCTGCTCCCGGACAAAGATTTCGAGCCGTCCTATTCGCAAAGCGATTGGGTCCGCAAATGCCTGGATTTTATTCACGCGTACTATACGGAAAAAATAACGGTGGCGGATGTGGCCAAATATGCCGGGCTGCATCGCACGCACATGTCGAAAATTTTCACGAAGCAAGTCGGCATGCCGCCTTCCGACTACTTGATCAAAACGCGGCTCGACCGCGGCAAACAGCTGCTGCTGGAAAGCACGCTCTCCGTCACCGAAATCGCTTTGTCCGTCGGATACCCCGACATTTATTCGTTCACCCGGGCGTTTACGCGCCGCTTCGGCGCTTCTCCGAACGCCGTTCGCAAGCAGGGAGGAATTTGAAGCTGCGGGCACGAACGCCAAAAAGCCTCGCCCGCGCGGGGACGGATTGACGATGTCAGCCGTCCTCGGCCCGGCCGAGGTTTTTCCCGTTTCCGCGTTTGCGCGTCCTTTCGTACCGAAGTTAATTCGACGGTTTTTCCGCCAGAGCTTCGAAATCTTTTCGGTTTACATATGTATTTCCGTCGGCGGAAGTCATCTTGATCGTACGGCCGTTGGAGCTTGAAATTTCCATAACGGCGTTCTCCCTCCATGCGGATGCGTCGAACATTCGGCTGACAACAAAAAAAACCGCTAAGCCGACGGCAAAGCGGATCAAGGTTTTCGGGGGCCCTTTCGAGCCCCCTTCATGGGAGAGGAGAAACCGGACGAAGAGCTTATGGGGAAACGTAAGTCTTCTCCGCGGTTGTCTACGACATTGGTTGGATGTCGATATCTTCAATATGTCCGATATTGGAAAAAGATATACATGCTCATGTGAAAATTTTGTGGTTGAATCGCAGATTGTGTTACGATAACAGCAGCAAGGCGGTTCGGGCCGATCATTCGGCAAGCGGACGGCCCTCCGTACATACGATTGGCATGGACTAAAGCGCAGCT
This sequence comes from Paenibacillus sp. GYB003, assembly GCF_036577625.1. Lineage (NCBI taxonomy): Bacteria > Bacillati > Bacillota > Bacilli > Caryophanales > Paenibacillaceae > Paenibacillus > Paenibacillus sp. GYB003. The sequence continues at coordinate 74,775 of NZ_JARBDC010000012.1, forward strand.
GGAAACGGGGGAAGGCCGTGAGGGTCATATCGGGGTCGGCCAAGGGGAGGCCGCTCAAGGCGGTGCCCGGAATGGGAACGAGGCCGACGACGGATAAAGTGAAGGAAGCGATATTCAGCATGATCGGACCGTATTTTACGGGCGGACATGCGCTCGATTTGTTCGCGGGAACCGGCGGACTCGGCATCGAAGCGTTAAGCCGGGGGATGGAGGCGGCCGTCTTCGTGGATGCGGATCGAAAAAGCGTCGAGGTCGTCCGCGCCAATTTGCAGGCGGCCCGGCTCGAGCATCAGGCGGAGGTGTACCGGAACGAAGCGTCGCGGGCGCTGAAGGCGCTCGGCAAACGGGGAGCGAAGTTCGACCTCGTCTTCCTCGATCCGCCGTACAAAATGACGGCGATCGCCGAGCTCGTGCTGGCGATGCAGGAGATGGACCTGCTGGGCGAAGCGGCCGCGATCGTAGTCGAGCACGACGCCGCCAACCGGTTCGACGAGCGGATCGGTCAATTCGTCTGCACGAAGCGGGCCGACTACGGCGAAACCGCCGTGTCCATTTATCGCCGCTCCGCGGAATCATGAACCGGACAGGATAGGAGAGAAAACGATGAGCGAAAACAAGCACGACTTTAAAATCGCCGTATATCCGGGAAGCTTCGACCCGGTCACGTTCGGGCATTTGGACATCATTCACCGCGCCGCGGCAGTGTTCGACAAAGTGATCGTAGCCGTATTAAACAACAGCAAAAAAACGCCGCTGTTCACCGTCGAGGAACGAACGCGGCTGCTCGGCGAAGCGACCCGCGGCATTCCGAACGTCGAGGTGGACAGCTTCGGCGATTTGCTTATAACGTACGTGGCGCAGAAGAAGGCGAACGTCATCGTAAAAGGGCTCCGGGCGATTTCCGACTTCGAGTCGGAGATGCAAATGGCGTCGCTCAATCATAAGTTGAACGATAAGGTGGAAACCTTTTTCATGATGACAAGTCCGCAATATTCGTATTTAAGCTCGAGCATCGTGAAGGAAATCGCCCGCTACCGCGGGCCGGTATCGGATCTCGTGCCGGCCGAGGTCGAGGAAGCGCTGGCCGCCAAGTTCGCGGCGGACCGGGAGTGACGCGAAGCGGCAGGCGGCCTCGCAATCAACCGGGCGTTGCGGAACGCCGCACGACGGACAGCGCGACCGACAAGGCGGCGGCCAGCGCCAGCGCGATGCCGAGCGCGGCCATCCGGCCCGGGACGTCGGCGAGGCCGGCCCAGAACGACAAAGCGGAGCCGTTCGCCTTTGCTGCATTGCCCGACGCAAAGCCGAGGAAGCTCGGCACCGCGCGATCGAACAGGGCCGCGAGAGGGTCCCAGGCGGCGAACGTCAGGACGACCGACAAGCCGGCGTGGGTTAAACGCGAAACGAGAAACGACCGATACCGAAGGTCGGTTTGCCGAATGGCCGTAATCACTTGAACGTGGACGGCGAGACCGCTCCAAGCCAACGCCGCGCCGATCAGCGCGGCCGTAGCCGCCTCGGAGACGGGGAGTTCGCCGATCCGGTTCGCGCCAATATGCTGCTCGAGCAGCGCGGCGAGGGCGCCTTGGACCGCCACCGGCGGAGCGACCGAATCCGGGAGGACGAGCGCGGCGGCCGCCGCGAGCAGTCGGCCGAGGCCGAGCGTGTCGAGGACGCCGAGCAGCACCGAGAAGACGATCATCGTCCCGCCGATCATCATGAGCGTCTGGATCGCGCCGGAAACCGAATCGCCCAGCAATTTGCCGAACGAACGCCCGTCCTCCAGCCTCGCTTTATGCATGTGCGCCAAAGCGCGGACAACGAGCGCCCGTTTGATTTCCTTCGCGTTCGTACCGGCGGCGGCCGACTCCCGGCCGCGGCGGCGAAGCAGGCGAAGCAGCACGCCCGTCGCGAGAGCGGAGCCGTAATGGACGACGGCGATAATCGCTCCGGCCGCGGCGCTGTGGAGGAAGCCGGCGCCGATGACGGTCAATATGAAAAACGGGTTGGCCACGTGGGAGACGGCCAAAATGCGCTCGCCTTCCTCGCGGCTGACGAGCCCGTCCCGGCGCAGCCGGCCGGCGGCTTCCGCTCCGGCGGGCATGCCCGCGGCCGCGCCGAGCGCGATCGCCCAGCCTCCGACGCCGGGTATGCGGAACAACAAACGGGCGAGCGGCTCGAGCAGCGTTCCGATCGCGCGCGTCGCGCCGAAGCCGTTCATCAGCTCGCTAACCATTAAAAAAGGAAGCAGGGAAGGGAATACGATATTCCACCAGATCGTCAATCCGCCGAGCGACGATTGGAACGCCCGTTCCGGAAACAGTAAAATCGAAAGCACCAGGATGGCGGTAAGCAGCGCAAGCGCGACCGTATATTCGCGGCTCCGCGCGTGTAACGTCCAATGCCGCATCGAAATCCCCTCCACGTAAGCGCAAGTGGTACATGTTTACGCGTCTGGCGGACGCTTTAGACCAAGCCTGACGGGACTTAAGTTCGCGGGCGACCGATTGGAAGGAGCAGCATACGCATGATCGACAGCCGTCACAGACACCGCAACAATCTGAAATGGACGCGCGGCTTCCTTTCTTCGTTTCTCATTACGCTGACGCTCGCATACGCCTTTTATTTCATCCCGGTCCCTTACTACATTTATAAGCCCGGAACCGCGGAGGAGCTGAAGCCGATGGTGAAGGTGGAGAACGGCGACGACGAGGAAAAGGGCGCGTTCATGCTGACGACGGTATCGATGGGCCGTTCCAGCGTGATCAGCTATTTGTTCGCAAGATTGAACCCGAATGTCGAAATACGCAAAAAGGAAGAGGTGCTTCGCGGAAGCACCGAGGAAGAATATTCGACGCGTCAGGAATACGTCATGCTCGATTCGCAGAGCAATTCGATTCAAGCCGCCTACAAGCAGGCGGGAATCCCGTACCGGATCGATTCCCGGGGCGTTCTCGTCATGCAGACGATCAAAGCGTATCCGGCATACGGCATCCTGCATCCTGGCGATCAAATATTGCGGGTCGGCTCCCAAGCCGTAGCGAAGCACGAAGACGTCGTGAACGAATTGAAGCGGCACCAAGAGGGAGAATCGGTCGAAGTGACGGTGCTTCGCGGCAAAACGGAGAAAACAGTGGAAGTGACGCTGAAAGATTTGGACGCGATCGACAGGGAAAACGGCAAAAACAGCTCGGCCGGCAGCGCGGCGTCCGGCGGAAGCCGGATCGGGCTCGGCATTTCGACGGCGGAGCTGCTCGCGATTACCCCCGAGCAAGGGGACAAAAAGGTGACGATCGATGCCGGCGAAATCGGCGGACCTTCGGCCGGACTGCTGTTTTCGCTCGAAATCTACAACCAGCTGACGCCCGGGGATTTGTCGAAATCGTACCGGATCGCCGGCACGGGGACGATCGATCCGGAAGGCAACGTTTGCTCGATCGGAGGCATCCGGCAAAAGATCGTCGCCGCGGACCGGGAGCAGGCGGATATTTTTTTCGCGCCGGCCGACCGCAAAAAGGGCGAATGCAACTTGAGCGCGGACGTGACGAACTATTCGGACGCGGCCGACCAGGCGAAAAAGATCGAAACGAAAATGAAAGTCGTGCCGGTAGCGACGCTCGAGGACGCGGTTCGCTATTTGGAAGCTTTGCCGCCCAAGGCGTAGCAACTTAATGGCGGCAGCGACGCTCAGTCCGGGTCCCGCGCCGATATCCGGAGCGGAGGCTCGTAATAATCGCGGAACAGATCGGCTTGCGTCGGCCTGCGGTACGCGAGCGCATGAACGGTAGCGGCCCGAACGTCGAGGTCGAGAAACGGGTGGCGGCAGCTCGCCGCTCTCGTGACGACCGGCACGGAGGCCGCTTTTCGCATCCGTTTGAGCAGCGTCCGCCCGGCCGCGGAAAAGCCGAGCACGCGCAAGTAAGGGACCCCTTCCCGCAGCAGGGCGGGCGCGATATCGTCCTTGCGATGGCCGAGCAAAATGCGCGTCATGACGCGCTGCAGCTTCGTCCGCGTATACCGCTTCGTTTTCAGCGCCCGCATCAGCTGCTCGAACGGCGCTCCTTCCTCCGGCCGAACGGCGGAAAGCGAGCGCAAAATGCGATGCTCCAGCCCTTCGGTCACTTCGGCAGATGCCGCCAGCTCGGCGGGGGAGGCGACCGCAAGCCGCGCAAACAGCGGGGCGAAGAGCGACTCCCAGCCGACGGGCGCGCGTCCCGCTTCCCACTCGCGGCGCAGCACGCGCAACGAATGGGCCGGTACGAACGGGCGCACGGAATCGACGCCTTCATCGCCGGCCAGCAGCTTGCGCAGCGCGGTCGCGCTGGCGATGCGCTCGTCCGAGATGTCCGTTTGGTTGTAGCCGGCCTTTTGCCTGCGGATCGTAAGCGGCCGCATCGATCCGCGCAGACGCCGAAGCGCGAGCAAATAATGAAGCCCGAGCGTGTTGTTCGGCTCGTTCAGCCAGCCGTCGTCCGGTCCGCCCTCGAGCAGCGTCTTCGCCGCAGCGGCATACGCGGCCGGATAGTTCGCTCCGCTTTTCAAACGGCTGCGGATCGCGTCCCGGAATTCCGCAATGCCGTCCGGCTCGTCTTGCGACTCTCCGCCGTCCGCATTGTCCGGTTCGCCGGCGCCGCGATGGCCCCGATCTTCGGCATGCAGCCGCTCGGCGGCCGATTGGAGCTGCGACAGGTCGCCGCTTTCGCTGCCGAAGCAAAACGAATCGACGACGCCGGTCGCTTCCAGCGCCGAGACGGCTCCGTAGGCGAACCATTCGGCCGGCTGGGCCGAAAAGGCGACGGGCAGCTCGAGCACGAGGTCGGCGCCCATCCGCAGCGCCATTTCCGCCCGCGCCCATTTGCTGAGAGAGGCGGGCTCTCCGCGCTGCAGGAAGCTGCCGCTCATGACGGCTACGACCGCATCGGCGTCCGCCGCGAGCTTGCTCTGCTCGAAATGGTAGGCGTGGCCGTTGTGCAGCGGATTGTATTCGACGATGATCCCGACCGTGTTCAGATGGCAACGCTCCCCGGATTCGGATAAAGTGAGTTCCGCGCGAAAAGGCCCCGGTTCGGCGCGGGGCATGGTTCGGCGATTTTTCGGGCAACCTTAGGTTAGCAATATTTCGCTAAGCCAGGATAAATATACTATATCACGCCCCGAAAATATTGACAAAGCCCGAGCCGGATCGATATAATAGTCTATGTTTGTTTGGAGTGATAATCATGCATTTGAACATCCGGGATCTGGCCGCACGAACGGGACAGGTCCGGCGCACCGAAGTTGCGGATATCGGTCACCTGCTCCAAGGAGACGGCGACGTAGTGCGCGTCGAGCCGTTACATGTCGATTTGCGGATTTCGGCCGAAGGCGGCGTCGTCGAAGCCGCCGGAACGTTGTCGCTGCCCGCCGAATTCGTTTGCTCGCGCTGCTTGTGCCAGTTTTGCCGCAAGCTGACGATCCCGTTCCGGGAAAAGTTTACGCGCGACAAAGCCGAGACGGCCGAAGACGAGGACGATCTGCACGTCGTTGGCGATGAAGCCGTCGATCTGACGCCTTTTATCGAAGAAACCGTCATGCTCGGCTTGCCTTACATTCCCGTCTGCATGCCCGAATGCAAAGGGTTGAATCCGGAAACGGGGACAAACCTGAATATCGATCCCGCGGCCGTTCCGGAAGCGCGTATCGATCCGCGATTGGCCGTGTTGCAGCAATGGTTAGACAACGAGAGTCATTAGTTTTGGTGAAGGAGGTGGGAATATGGCAGTTCCATTTCGTAAAACGTCGAAAGCGACCCGCGACAAACGCCGTACTCACTTTAAATTGTCCGTACCGGGTATGGTCAAATGCGACAACTGCGGCGAGCTGAAGCTCGCTCATCGCGTGTGCAAAGTGTGCGGTACTTACAAAGGCAGAGAGATCGTGAAATCGTAAGATTCGGATATCGATGCGAAAGGCGCCTCATTTCGGTGATGCGCCTTTTTCTTTTGTTCGCGGTGCGGCGGCGGCCCTTTCTTTTTGGCCGGGAATAACTTATACTAACGTTTAGTACCTGGTAATAATCGATACGTCGATCGATACAATATAGGATAAGCATGCGATAGAGCAGATCGGAAAGTAGGTGCCCGAAATCGAAAGAATGCCGAAACGCGAGCGCCAGCAGCTGCTGGCCAAAGAGCTAGACCTAAATCCGTTCGTCACCGACGAGGAGCTGACCCGCATCTTCAAAGTGAGCATCCAGACGATTCGTCTGGACCGGCTCGAGCTCGGCATTCCGGAGCTTCGGGAGCGACTGAAAATGATGGCCGAACGAACGTACGACCAGGTCCGGTCATTGCCGATCCACGAAATTATCGGGGATATTATCGACCTGCAGCTGGACAAGAGCGGAATCTCGATGTTCGAGCTGAAGGAGGAGCACGTCTTTTCCCGTACGAAAATCGCGCGCGGCCACCACATTTTCGCCCAGGCGAATTCGCTGGCGATCGCCGTCGTCAACAACGAGAAGGCGCTCACCGCTTCCGCCGACATCCGGTTCATCCGGCAGGTAAAGCTGGGAGAGAAATGCATCGCCAAGGCGTACGTCCGCTCGATATCCGGGCAAAAAGGGAAGGCGAAGGTCGAAGTATTCACGTATGTCGGGGAAGAGACGGTTTTTCACGGCAACTTCCTGATCTATCGTTTTGCCAACGAACTGAGCGAAAGAGGGGAAGAGCTGCATGCGAATCGCGATTGATGCCATGGGCGGGGACTTCGGTCCCGAAACGACGGTGGCAGGCGCGCTGCTGGCGGCTAAAGAATGGAGCGACGCACATCTCGTGCTCGTCGGGGACGAGAGCAAAATCGCCGCGCATTTGCCGGCCGGAACGGCGCCGGCGAACGTGACGGTCCATCACGCGGCGGATGTCATATCCGGAGACGACGAGCCGGTCCGCGCCGTTCGGCGCAAAAAGGAGGCGTCGATGGTCGTCGCCGGCAGACTGATCCGGGAAGGCGCCGCGGACGCGATGATTTCCGCGGGCAATACGGGCGCATTGATGGCGACCGGCCTGCTCGTCGTCGGACGCATCGACGGCATCGAGCGGCCGGCGCTGGCGCCGATGCTGCCGACGATGGACGGCGGCGGCTTCTTGGCGCTCGATCTCGGCGCGAATATGGACGCGAGCGCGGAAAACCTGCTCCAGTACGCGATCATGGGCAGCGTTTATCGCAGCAAGGTGCACGGCCTCCCGAAGCCGCGCGTCGGCCTGCTGAACGTCGGGACGGAGGAAGCGAAAGGAAACGAGCTGACGAAAGCGGCCTATCCGCTTCTCGCGCAAGCGCCGATTCATTTCATCGGCAACGTCGAGGCGCGCGACCTGCTTCACGGCAATTGCGACGTGCTCGTATGCGACGGATTTGCGGGCAACATATTGCTGAAGGCGATGGAAGGGACGGCGGGGGCGGTGTTCTCGGCGCTGAAAACCGAATTTACGCGCACGTTCGTGACGAAGCTGGCCGCCGCCATTTTGAAGCCGGGCCTCGCCGCGTTCAAGAAAAAGATGGACTACACCGAGCACGGGGCGGCGCCGCTGCTCGGCATCGACGGACTCGTGCTCAAATGCCACGGCTCGTCGGACGCCAACGCCTTTAAAAACGCCGTCAGACAAGCGCGCATCGCGATCTCGAGCGGGCTCGTCGGCGCGATTTCTTCGGAAACCAGCAGGAAGCGAGATGGATAACATGAATGGGATACCGGTAGGGATTCTCGGCACGGGCATGTACGTGCCGGAACGGGTGCTTACGAACAAAGACTTGGAGCGCATGGTCGATACGAACGACGAATGGATCGTCAGCCGCACCGGCATGAGCGAAAGACGAATCGCCGCGGCGGAGCAGGCTTCGTCCGATTTGGCGTACGAAGCGTCCGTGGAAGCGCTGGAGCGGGCGGGCGTTTCGCCGGAGGAGCTCGATTTGATCATCGTGGCGACGATCACGCCCGATATGTCGTTTCCTTCGACGGCCTGCATTTTGCAAAACCGGCTCGGCGCGAAAAAGGCCGCGGCGTTCGACCTGTCGGCGGCGTGCTCCGGCTTTATCTACGGGCTGGCCAACGCGACGGGGCTGCTCAAAAGCGGCATTTACAAAAACGCGCTCGTCGTCGGCGCGGAATGTCTTTCGAAAATTACGGACTATACGGACCGCAACACGTGCATCCTGTTCGGCGACGGGGCGGGCGCGGTCGTGCTCGGCGAAGTGCCGGAAGGCCGCGGATTTTTGTCGTTCGAGCTCGGGGCGGACGGCTCCGGCGGCGAGCTGCTCAAGGCGAGCGGCGGCGGCTCGCGCAATCCGATCAGCCAGCGGGTGCTGGAGGAAAAGTCGCAGTACATTTATATGGCGGGCAAGGAAGTGTTCAAGTTCGCCGTCAAAATTATGGGAAGCGCGGCGGAGGAAGCGCTGCGCAAAGCCGGCATCGACAAGCGCGAGATCGATCTGCTTATCCCGCATCAGGCCAACATCCGCATTATCCAGTCCGCGTTGGAGCGGCTCGAGCTTCCGGAAGAGAAATGCATGATCAATTTGAACAAATACGGCAACGTGTCGGCGGCCTCGATTCCGATCGCGCTCGCGGAAGCGGTGCGGGAAAATCGGGTGAAGGAAGGCGACAAGCTGCTGTTCGTCGGCTTCGGCGGAGGGCTGACCTGGGGATCGTCCGTCCTGGTCTGGTAACGGCGTCGAACCGGCGGAACAAAAGGTGTACTCAGATTAGCGACGAAGGAAGGGAATCGATGGATGAAACGGATCGCGTTCGTTTTTCCGGGACAAGGCGCTCAAGCCGTAGGCATGGGCAAAGACTTTTACGATAGCCACGAGGGCGCCGCAAGTCGTTTCCGGCAGGCGGACGAAGCGCTCGGCTTCAAGCTGACCGAACTTATTTTTCAAGGTCCCGAGCAAGAGCTGAAAAAAACGGCAAACACGCAGCCCGCCCTGCTGGCGACGAGCATCGCCATGCTCGAGGCGGTCAAGGAGCTCGGCGTTGCGCCCGATTTCGTCGCCGGCCACAGTCTCGGCGAATATTGCGCGCTTGTCGCCGCCGGAGTCATGAGTTTCGAGGATGCGGTGCGCACGGTTCGCGCTCGCGGCGAATTTATGGAGCAGGCCGTGCCGGACGGGCAGGGGGGCATGGCCGCCGTTCTGGGCGCCGACCGGGAGCAGCTTGGCCGGCTGTGCCGCGCCGTCACGTCCGAAGTCGGCGTGGTGGAAATGGCCAACGTCAACTGTCCCGGCCAAATCGTCGTCTCGGGCAGCATCGAAGGCGTGAAGGCGATCGCGGAGCGCGGCAAGGAAGCGGGCGCCAAGCGGGTCGTCCCGCTCGAAGTGAGCGGTCCGTTCCATTCGTCGCTCATGAAGCCCGCGGCCGACCGTTTGGCGGGCGCCTTGGCCGAGATCGACATGAAGGACGCCCGCATTCCGGTCGTCGCGAACGTAACCGCGGATTCGGTGCTCGAGGCGGAGCTGATCCGGCGTCTGCTCGTGGAGCAGGTCGTTTCCCCGGTGCTGTGGGAAGACAGCGTGACGTGGATGATCGAGCAGGGCGTCGATACGTTCGTCGAGATCGGCTCCGGCACGGTGCTTGCCGGACTGATCAAAAAGATCGACAAGCAGGTGAAGGTCGTTTCGATCAACAGCCGGGAGTCGCTGGCCGCATTCGCTGCGGAGCTTGGGGCGTAACGGGCTGATCCTGAAGGAGGTTGTTTTTCGATGCTGAAAGGGAAAGTGGCGATCGTGACGGGAGCTTCCCGGGGAATCGGCCGGGCGATCGCGCTCGGGCTCGCGGAAGCGGGTGCCGACGTCGTCGTCAACTACGCGGGGAGCGAGCAGGCGGCCGAGGACGTCGTGCGTCAAATCGAAAGCATGGGCCGCGCCTCGTTCAAGGCGAAAGCCGACGTCGCTTCCGCCGAGCAGGTGGAGGAGCTCGTCAAGCAGACGCTCGAGCGGTTCGGCAAAGTCGACATTTTGGTCAACAACGCCGGCATCACCCGCGACAACTTGATCATGCGCATGAAAGAAGACGAGTTTGACCAAGTTATTAGTACGAACTTGAAGGGCGTGTTCAACTGCATTAAAGCGGTAACCCGTCCGATGATGAAGCAGCGCTCGGGCAAAATTATCAATATATCGTCCGTCGTCGGCGTGCTCGGCAATGCCGGACAAGCGAACTACGTGGCGGCCAAAGCCGGCGTCATCGGCCTCACCAAATCGGCGGCGAGAGAGCTGGCGTCCCGCAACATTACGGTCAACGCGATCGCTCCCGGATTTATCGAGACGGAGATGACCGACAAGCTGTCCGCCGAGCTGCGCGAGCAAATGATGCAGCAAATTCCGCTCGCCCGCTTCGGGCAGCCGGAAGACATCGCCCGCATCGTCCGTTTTCTCGCCTCCGACGAAGCCGGCTACATGACCGGTCAGACGATTCATGTCGACGGCGGCATGTACATGTAGCGTTCGGCGTCGAACGGTGAGGAACCTTGTCCGGCGCGGCAAGCTTGCACAGGCGGGTATGGCAATTTGTTTTCGTTTCTCGTATAATACCAAGGAGGAGGTGAACGGGATGTCCGATATTTTTGACCGCGTGAAGCGAATTGTGGTCGATCGCTTAGGGGTTGAAGAGGCAGAAGTAACCCTGGAAGCATCGTTTAAGGACGATTTGGGTGCAGATTCCCTGGACGTAGTCGAATTGGTTATGGAGCTCGAAGACGAATTCGATTTGGAAATTTCCGACGAAGACGCTGAGAAAATTACAAGCGTAGGAGAAGTAGTAGAATACATAAAGTCTCATACTTGAGGGCTTTGACATCAAGCGGGCCGTCAGGCGCCGCTGCCGATTTACGAAAGCGGCCGTGCTTTACGCCGCGGCAAACCAGCGTTTCAAGTCCCGTTTTTCTTAAGGAGGAACGGGACTTTCTCCGCATTATGAATTTCGCAAACGTTGTCTTCGGCCGTATTCGCCGAAGCTTCCGATACATCCTTTATTTCAATCGCCGTCAAGTCGAAGAGGTGGGAACTGATGAAACGAAGAGTCGTCATTACCGGAATGGGTGTCATGTCTTCTCTGGGGCACGATCTGGAAACGTTTTGGAACAACCTGATGGCCGGCAAATCCGGCGTCTCGGTCATCGAGTCGTTCGACACAAGCGAGTACACGACTCATATCGCCGCAGAAATCCACGATTTCAATCCGGAAGATTATATCGATAAAAAAGAAGCCCGCCGCATGGACCGGTTCGTCCAGTTCGCCGTAGCCGCCGGCAAGTCGGCGCTCGAGGACGCGAAGCTCGACATCGCCCGGGATACCGATCCGGAACGGTGCGGCGTTTACGTCGGTTCCGGCATCGGCGGTCTTGGCACTTGGGAAGAGCAGCATAAAATTTTGCTGGAAAAAGGGCCGAAGCGGGTAAGTCCGTTTTTCATCCCGATGATGATCGCCAACATGGCGTCCGGTCAAATCTCGATGCTGTTCGGCGCCAAAGGGCCGAACAGCACGGCGGTAACCGCCTGCGCGACGGGAACGCATTCGATCGGCGATTCGTTCAAGCTCATTCAGACCGGCGAAGCGGACGTCATGATATGCGGCGGCGCCGAGGCGACGATTCGTCCGACCGGGATGGCCGGCTTTTGCGCGCTGCGCGCGATGTCGACGCGCAACGAGGAGCCCGAGAAGGCGAGCCGTCCGTTCGACATCGACCGCGACGGATTCGTCATGGGCGAAGGCGCGGGCATTCTCATCCTGGAAGAGCTGGAGCATGCGCGGAAACGCGGCGCCCACATTTACGCCGAGGTGATCGGCTACGGCATGTCGGGCGACGCCCACCACATGACCGATCCGGATCCGGACGGCGCCGCTCGCTGCATGACGCGGGCGATCCGCGATGCCGGCCTTGAGCCGTCCGCGATCGATTACATTAACGCGCACGGCACGTCGACGCCGATCGGCGACAAGTCGGAGACGATCGCGATCAAGAAGGCGCTCGGCGACCATGCGTACAAAGTGGCGGTCAGCTCGACGAAGTCGATGACCGGTCATTTGCTCGGGGCGGCCGGCGGCGTGGAAGCGGTCATTACCGGCCTCACGCTGCAGCGGGGCAAAATCGCTCCGACGATCAATCTCGACAACCCGGATCCGGAATGCGATCTCGATTACGTGCCGAATACGGCGCGGGAAGCGAACGTCAACATCGCGATGTCGAACTCGTTCGGCTTCGGCGGCCACAATGCGACGATCGTGCTGAAGCGTTTTGCGGAATAAGCCGCGTGCCGGAAGGCGAAGAACGGCATCGGAAGGCGCATCCCGCTACCGTTATCGAAACGACAGGCGGTGCTATTCTCGTTGAAATCGTTAAAAAGACTGCAAGCGGAGCTGGACATCGCGTTCCGCGATCCGCGCCTACTGAAGCAAGCGTTCACGCATTCGTCGTACGTCAACGAACAGCGCTCCGCCGATATGCAGGATAACGAGCGTCTCGAATTTTTGGGAGACGCCGTTTTGCAGCTTACGGTGTCCGACTATTTGTTCCGGACGTATCCGGAGCGGCCGGAAGGCGAGCTGACGAAGCACCGGGCTTCGATCGTGTGCGAGCCGTCGCTCGTCCAATTCGCCGAACGGCTCGACTTCGGGTCGTACGTGTTTTTGGGCAAAGGGGAGGAGCTGACGGGCGGACGCACCCGTCCGGCGCTGCTGGCCGACGTGTTCGAATCGTTCGTCGGCGCGCTCTATTTGGATCAGGGGCTGGAAGCCGTCAAATCGTTTTTGGCGGCGAACATGTTCCCGTATTTGGCGAAAGACGCGCTGCTTCAGGCCGGGGACTTCAAAACGAAGCTGCAGGAGCATACGCAGCAGCGCGGAATGGGAGCCGTGGAATACCGGATCGTCGAGGAGCGGGGGCCGGCGCACGACCGGGAGTTCGTTTCCGAAGTATGGATCGGCGCCAAGCTGTTCGGAACCGGTACCGGCCGCTCGAAAAAAGACGCCGAGCAGCAGGCCGCATCGCAGGCGCTGGCGCAGCTGAAAGCCTAGCGGGCGGACGTCCGCGCTGCGGGGTGCGGCGATCGGAGCCGCTCGCTTTCGCAGCCGGCATCGTTGGTCCGCGCGTCAACGCGCGTTAGTCGCAAACCTTTCGACCTTTCGGGTCGGAAGGTTTTTTTTCATCGGTTAAAGCGGCTATAACAGCGACTTTCGTTTCTGCGTCCGGCTTATCCTGATCCTGCCGGGCGGTTGGAACAGAACGAACGGGAAAACCTCCTGTTCACTCGCTCTCGAATAGGCGTCGTTTCGAAATACCGGGAAAAGCTCCCGATAAAACGGCGTCGAATCGGCGAAAAGTGCGGTTTGGTTGAATTTAGCGGGACGTTTTCCCGTTGGTTTTGCCCGGAAACGGGAAACGACCGAAACTAGCGGGAACATTTCCAGTTCGTTACCCGCTCGGCTGCCGTTTTGAGCGTACAAAAAGGTCGGATTGCACCGAAAAGGCCGTCAATCCCGAGCTTCGCTTAAGCGCCAAAGCCGGAGCGGGTTTCCTGCTGCCGTCGGAGGGAAACGGCGATTTCGGCTCGGTTGAACGACGCCGGCGTCGTCGGGAGTTGGAGCGGGGGGCGAGCATGGGGCGGCGGCGGGACGGGCCCAAGTGTCTAACGGACATGGCGGCCGCTAATGAGCCTCATTTCGGCTTATTTTTTTTGTAACGGACACAGACGCAGCTATTTGGCAAAAAAAAAACCTGTTGGACGGCGGATCGGAGCAAATAAGCGCAGGTGGTGTCCGTTACGATTGGAAAACGGCCGATTTTCGCGAAATAAGCGCCGTGGCGTCCGTTACGTTTCGGAAGCCGACTGTTTCGCTCATCCTCAAAATACGTCGATGGACGTGTTTCTTATCGTTAAAGGCTAAAACACGGATGTACGTCATCGAAAGGCTTCGATCAGAAGCTTTTCTTATCGTTATAAAATTCAGCGTTTGCTTTCAGCTGAGCGCAAGGTTGACACAAAGGCCTCATCCTAGTACGATGGAAAACAAAAAACACATAATGTTTTCCGTGTTTTCCGAACGCCGACAAGCACCTACGCTGCATTGGAAGGGGGAACCTATGAGCAAGTCGTTAAAAGCGCTCATGTGGATGACCGACATCGGTTTTCTCGTCTATTGGACCGTTACGATGCTCGGGCTGCTGCCAAAGGAGTACATGTACCAAGACTATTCCGACGAGCTGCTCGTAGCCTGGAATTTATCGTTCCTTCCTCTCGATCTGGCCGTCTCGATTACCGGCTTGCTGAGCATGCATGTTTACAAAACGAACAAAGCGGCGGGCGCATCGCTGTGCATCGTTTCGCTTGCTCTCACGTCCTGCTCCGGACTGCAGGCGATCGCGTTCTGGGCGATTCGGGGCGATTTCGACTGGATGTGGTGGGCGCCGAACTTGTTTTTGCTTTTGTACCCGCTCTTCTATTTGCCCGGCATGGTTAGAGGACTGGCGAGGACGCAACCGCGTAGGGAGGGGCGATCGTGAAAGAGAGAATAATGACGGCCGTCGCCGAAGAAATTCGCGCCCGCGGATTGAAGTTTTCCATCCGGGATATCGCGGACCGGTTAGGGATCAGCACCAAGACGGTTTATCAGCATTTTGCTTCGAAAGAAGAGATCGTTTCGGCAATCGTGGAGCGGTCGATTCGGGAAATGAAGGCGTCGGAAGCGGAGCTGCTGGACGACGCCCCGGTCGGGACGTTGGAAAAAATGCGGCGCGCGCTCGTCATTTTGCCGGGCGGGGTCGCTTTCAGCGATATCCGGGTGCTCCGCGAGCTGCAGAAGCTATATCCGAAGCAGTGGCGGCTCGTCGACGATTATATGAATGAAGGATGGGACACCATCCGCTCGATCGCGGAGGAGGGAATACGTTCCGGCGTCATCCGCGATTTCGATTTCCGGCTGTTTATCCGCATGTATGTGGGCGCCTTGTACCAAATCATGGACCGCGGCCTGGAGGAGGGCCGCCGCTTGTCGCTCGAGGAGGCGCTCGAGCGGATGGTCGATCTTTTGCTGAACGGCATCGGGCGAAATGTCCCGGAGCCGGCAGCGGGACGCAGCGACGATTCGCAGAAAGGATGAGAAAGCTTGAAAGGGTATTTGTTTTTGGCGGTCGCCATTGTAAGCGAAATTTTCGCCACCTCGATGCTGAAAGCGTCCAAAAGCTTCACCCAGCTGTATCCGAGCATCGCCACGATAATCGGCTTCGGCATCGCGTTTTATTCGCTGTCGCTGTCGCTGTCGCTGCAGCAGCTGAAATTGGGCGTCGCTTACGCCATTTGGTCCGGGGTCGGCACGGCGATTACCGCCATCGTCGGGGTCGTCGTCTGGAAAGAAACGGCCAGCTGGCTGACGGTGACCGGCATCGTGCTCATTATCGCCGGGGTCGTCGTCCTTAACCTGAAGGGCGCGGCTCACTGACGGAGCGGCCGCCGGCGTTCGAGTCCGCCCGCCGGCGCGCGGTGCGCGCATTGCTCCCGCGTTCGACGCCGGCAAGAGGAATGGGGCGGCGTCGCGCTGCAGGCGCATATATGCTACAATAAGCTGTAAGCTTTGCTTGTACATAGGATGCCTGGGGTGAAGCCATGTTTTTGAAACGTTTGGAATTGGCCGGATTCAAATCGTTCGCCGACAAGACGGAGCTGGAGTTCGTTCAGGGCATTACGGCCGTCGTCGGACCGAACGGAAGCGGCAAAAGCAACATCTCCGATTCGATCCGCTGGGTGCTCGGCGAGCAGAGCGCCCGTTCGCTGCGCGGGGGCAAAATGGAAGACATTATTTTTGCCGGCAGCGATTCCCGCAAAGCGGTCAATTACGGGGAAGTGTCGCTGACGCTGGACAATTCGGACGAATCGCTTCCGCTCGATTTCGGCGAAGTGACGGTGACGCGCCGCATTCATCGGAGCGGGGAAAGCGAATATTTTATAAACAAGCAAGCGTGCCGGCTGAAAGACATCACCGAGCTGTTCATGGATACCGGCATCGGAAAAGAAGCGTACTCGATCATCGGCCAAGGCCGCATCGAAGAAATATTGAGCACGAAATCGGAAGACCGGCGCGGCATTTTCGAGGAAGCGTCGGGCATCGTCAAATTCAAGTCGCGCAAAAGGGAAGCGGAGAAGAAGCTGGCGGAGACGGAGCAAAATTTGCTGCGCATCCACGATCTCGTCTCCGAGCTGGAGGATCAGATCGAGCCGCTGCGCGACCAGTCGGAAAAGGCGGTCAAGTTCAAGCAGCTGAAGGAACGGCTGAAATCGAGCGAAATTTCGGTATACGTGTACCAGATCGAGCAAATTCACCATTCGTGGAAAGAGGCGAGCGACAAGCTCGCGGCGCTGCAAAAGGAAGAGCTGGAGCTGTCGGCGATCGTCAGCAAGCACGACGCGCTGCTCGAGAAGGAGCGCATGGAATCGCGCCGGCTTGAGGAAGAAATCGACAAGCTGCACGAGACGGTGCTGCGGCTGAGCGAGGAGTTCGAAAAGGCGGAAGGGCACGGCGAGGTGCTGAAGGAGCGCGGCAAAAATTTGCTCGCGGGCCGCGGCCAGCTGGAGCAATCGATCGAGCAGCAGCAGCGCCGCATCGCCGAGAAAGAGACGGAGACGGCCGCCTACCGCGACAAATACGCGGCGCTCGCCCGCGAGGTGACGGAGCTGACCGCGAAGCTGACGGCCGAGGAGGAACGGCTGCTCGGCGTGGCCGGAGGCGTCAGCAGCGCGGAGGAGGAGCATTTGAAGGCCGAGCTGCTGGAAACGATGAACCGGATCGCCGGCGCGCGCAACGAAGTCCGCTACGCGGAGCAGCATATCGAGTCGATTTCCCGCCGCATGGAACGGCTTGACGACGAATACGCGAAATGGTCCGGCCAGCACGAGCAGATCGGGCGCAAGCGCCAAGAGCTCGGCGAACGGGCGGCGAAGCTGGCGGAGGAGCTGCAGCAGTGCCGCGACCGTTACGCGGCGCTCGGGCAGGAGATGAAGGCGAAGCAGGAGCTGTTCGGCCAGGCGCAGGACATGGTGCGCAAATGGGAGCAGAAGCTGGAGGCGCTCGTTTCCCGCCGCGACACGATGAACGAAATGCAGAACGATTACGACGGCTTCGCGCTCGGCGTCAAAGAAGTGCTTAAGGCGAAAAACCGGCAGGACGGCTTGAAAGGGATTCACGGCGCGGTCGCCGAGCTCGTCAAAGTCCCCGCCGACGTCGAAATCGCGATCGAAACGGCGCTTGGCGGGGCGCTGCAAAACATCGTCGTCGAAAACGAGGCGTCCGGGCGCGAGGCGATCGCCTTTTTGAAGCGGAGACAGGCCGGGCGGGCGACTTTTTTGCCGCTGGACGTCATTCGCGGCCGCTCGATTCCGGAACACGAGCGAAAGGCCGTTTCCGATCAGGGCGGGTTCGTCGGCATCGCCGTCCATCTCGTGCAGTTCGAGAGCAAATACGAGAACATCGTCGCCAGCCTGCTCGGCAACGTCATCGTCGCCGCGACGCTGGAGGACGCGAACCGGATCGCCGCCAAATGCCAATACCGGTACCGGGTCGTCACGCTGGAGGGCGACGTCGTCAATCCCGGCGGCTCGATGTCCGGCGGCAGCCTGCAGAAAAAAACGTCCAGCCTGCTCGGCCGCAAACGCCAAATCGAGGAGATGGACAAAGAAATCCGTTCGTCGGAAGCGCAGCTCGGCGAGCTTCGCGGCAAGCTGGAGCGGCTGAAGCGCGAGCTCGCGGAAGGCGGCCGCACGCTGGACGAGCTGCGCCAGCTCGGCGAGCAGCAGCGCATCGAGGAGCAGCAGCTCCGTTCGCAGCTGAGCCAGCTCGACAGCGAAGGAAAAAACGCCGAGGAGCAGACGGCGCTTTATTCGCAGGACCGCGAAGCGCTCGCCAAAGAGCGGGACGACTATGCCGCGAAGAAGAAAGCCGCCGAGGAAGCGCTGGAGAAGCATAAGCAGGAAGAGGCGGAGCTGACGCAAGCGATCCGCGACGCCGAGCTGAAGCGGAAGGCGAAGGAATCGGCGAAGGAAGAGCTGCAGGAGCAGTTGACGTCGCTGAAGGTGAAAACCGCCTCGGTCACCCAGGAGAAGCAGTCGCTCGAGGAGCAGCTGCGCCGGTTCGACGGCGATCTCGCCGCGGCGCGGCGGGAGCTTGGCGACAACAAGCGGCTGCTCGCGCAAATGATCGCCGATATCGAGGCGAACGACGCGGAGACGGTAGGGCAAATCGAGACGCTGAACCGTTTGCGCCTGAAAAAGCTCGAAGCGTCCGAGCAGATGGAATTCAAGCGGGCGGAGCGGGCGAAATGGGTGCAGAAGCTGGAGGAAGGCGAAAGCTTGACGAAGGAGCAGCGGACGCAGCTGAAGGTCGCCCAAGACCAGCTCCGGCAAACGGAGGTGCGCGTCAACCGGCTCGACGTGGAGCTGGAAAATTTGCTCAAGAAGCTGGCCGAGGAATACGAGCTCAGCTACGAGCTGGCGAAGCAGCGATACCTGGTTCCCGAAGACGTGCCGGCCGCCCAGAACGAGGTGAAGGAGCTGAAGCGGCAAATCGCCGCGCTCGGCGACGTCAACCTGGGGGCGATCGAGGAGTACGAGCGGGTCGGCGAGCGGTTCCGGTTTTTGAGCGAGCAAAAAAACGATCTCGTCGAAGCGAAAACGGCGCTGTATCACGTGATTAAGGAAATGGACGACGAAATGTCGAAACGGTTCAAAACGACGTTCGACGCGATCCGCTCGCAGTTCGTCCACGTGTTCGCGAAGCTGTTCGGCGGGGGACGGGCCGATCTGATCTTGTCCGAGCCGGACAAGCTGCTCGATACGGGGGTCGAAATCGTCGCCCAGCCGCCGGGCAAAAAGCTGCAAAACCTGCAGCTGCTCAGCGGCGGCGAGCGCGCCTTGACGGCGATGGCGCTGCTGTTCGCGATTTTGCACATCAAGCCGGTGCCGTTCTGCGTGCTCGACGAGGTCGAAGCGGCGCTGGACGAAGCGAACGTGACCCGGTTCGCGGAATATTTGCGCGAATTTTCCGGGCAAACGCAATTTATCGTCGTCACGCACCGGAAAGGCACGATGGAGTCGGCCGACGTGCTGTACGGCGTTACGATGGAGGAAGGCGGCGTTTCGAAGCTTGTTTCGGTCCGCCTGGACGACGAGAACCCGCTGACGGCGTAACCCGCGCGAGGCGGACGAAGCCGGGCAGCCGGCTCCCGCGGAAGCTCGCGGAATGTGAACGAAACTATTTGACGGACGGTGCGAACGATGAGCTTTTTCAAAAAACTGCGCGAAAGCATTTCCGCCAAGGCGGAGTCGGTAACGAACAAATTCAAGGAAGGGCTTAGCAAAACGCGCTCCGCCTTCGTCGAGAAGGTCGAGGACTTGATCCTCCGCCGCAAAAAAATCGACGAAGACTTTTACGAGGAGCTGGAAGAAATTTTGATCGGCGCGGACGTCGGCGTGAATACCGTCATGGAGCTGATCGAGCAGCTGCGCGCCGAGGTGCGCAAGCGGAAAATCGAAAACCCGGCCGATCTGCAGCCGATTTTGTCCGAAAAGCTGGTCGGCATGATGCAGGGCGAGGAAGACAACGAGCTGCGCATGAACGAGAACGGCTTGACCGTCTTTTTGTTCGTCGGCGTCAACGGCGTCGGCAAGACGACGTCGATCGGCAAGCTCGCCCACCGTTTCAAGTCGCAGGGGAAAAAAGTGCTGCTGGCGGCCGGCGACACGTTCCGCGCCGCGGCGATCGACCAGCTCGAGGTGTGGGGACAGCGCGCCGGCGTCGACGTCGTCAAGCATTCGGAGGGCTCCGATCCGGCCGCGGTCATGTTCGACGCGATCCAGGCGGCGAAAGTGCGCGGCGTCGACGTGCTGCTGTGCGATACGGCGGGACGGCTGCAAAACAAGACGAATTTGATGGAAGAGCTGAACAAAATTTACCGCGTCATTCGCCGCGAAATTCCCGACGCGCCGCACGAGACGCTCTTGGTCATCGACGCGACGACGGGGCAGAACGCGCTGACGCAGGCGAAGCTGTTCGGCGAAAAAACCGGCGTCACCGGGCTCGTTCTGTCCAAGCTGGACAGCACGGCCAAGGGCGGGATCGTCATCGCCATCCGCAACGAGCTGAACATCCCGGTCAAGCTCGTCGGGCTCGGCGAATCGATCGACGACCTCGAAGATTTTGATTCCGAGCAGTTCGTTCACGCGTTGTTCGCCGGTCTTATCCAGAAGGCGGAGGCGGCGGAGGCGTAAAGCCGGCGAAAGGGAAAAGGCAGCCGGGAGGCGGGCGCGGGAAATGGCGGACGTTCGGGTCCGCCATGTGCACCGGCGCTGCGCAGATTTGCAATGAAAAGACGTTCGGAGCTTTTATTTTCGGCCGGTCGACGGCATTTTGGTCGATTGGCTTGAAATAGCAACTCCGAACGTCTTTTATGTTACATTTCGCCCGTAAACGGCCCGGTCGGATCCACCGCGAGCAGGCGACCGTCGCAGTCGCGGAAAAGGATCGGCCGTCCGCGTTCGGCATCCTCGAGACCGGTCGATACTTCCGCCTGCATCGCTTTCAGGTGGCGGTAAGCCGCCGGAAGATCGAACGCCTGCAGCCGCAGTGCGGGAACGTGCGGCTCACCATCTCCGTTCCGGGCCGCGAGCGCGACCGGCGTACCGTCCCGAAACCGAAAGCCGAAGCCGCCGTCTGCCGGCGTTCGGCGTTCGGCCCGAGCCGCAATGCCGAGCCATTCCTCGTACAGGGCTCGCGAAACGTCCGGATCCGACACCGGAATCGTGATTCCGCCGACTTCGCTTCCGATCGGGCTGCCGCGCGCCATCCCGTCCGTTCCGGGATAAGGAAACGGACGGTCGGCTACGGCGAACGCGTTTCGGTCCGCATCGCGGCAAATAAAGTACAAGCAGCCGGTCCCGTTCTCGATCGGGGACAATGCGGCGAAGCCGAGCCGCTGCGCACGCTCGTGCGCGGCCGACAGCTCCGGAACGGTCAGAACGGCGACGGGACGCGCGTTCGGCTCCCGGATGTCGGCGGCGCGAATGTCGTCCAGCAGCAATTTGCGGCCGCCGGACATCCGAAAAACGTAAATTTCGCCGTTGTACAATTCTTGGACGACAGGCTGCCCCAACAAAGCGCTGTAAAACCGGATCGCGGGCTTGAGCCGGCGCGAGCGGATCCATACGCAATCCAGCCGGTAATCGGACGAAATCGTCATGTACGTTCCCCCCCCTTTTTTCTCCTTACAGCACCCAGAACGGCACGGGCTCGAGCAGCAGCGGAGACTCCCTGGCGCCGTTCATTTCCTGCAGCAGTCGCTCCAATGCGTGCAAACCGGCGGCTTCCGATTCGCGCGCCCGGCTCAGGAGCGAAATCGCCGAGCTCGCGGCGTCCGGATCGTGCGGACTGCCGCCGCCGGGATAAGGGAACAAAGCCTGCAGCCGCCGAAAGCAAGCGGCGACGGTCCGGTAACATGCCGCAGCCTCCCGCAATGCCGTCTTTCGGTTCGCGGACGCGTCGAATTCCGATTCGCCCGCTTTCCTGCTTAGAAACGAAGTGGCGTAACCGCGCATATCCCCGACGTTTCGCAGGCTGGCCGCATTGCCCGCGGCGTCGACGGTCCGCCTTTCGAAAGCCTCGATCCAGGCATCGTACGCGGGGAGACCGTTTACGATACCGGTAAAGGTCGCCTCCGCCCCCCGGCCGTGCTTGACCGCCATCGCGAGCATGCGGCGAAACGGCTCGTCGTCGTCCTGCCGAACCGCTTCTTCGATCACGAAGCCGTACAAATGCCGATTCCGGTACGTTTCGTACGGCACTTCCATCTCCGCGAGCGTATCGACCGCATAAAACAATTCGCGTTCGTCGTCGTATCCGTAATACAGGGCGAATTGCTTGTTTTCGACGCTGCCGAAAACGGCCGGAACGCCGCGGTCGATCGATTGGCGGATCATGTCCAGCAGCATGCGGTACAGCTCGTCTTTTACCGGCCCGTCCGGCATGCGCTCGTAGCCGAATTTGTCGATGACGGAGCTGTGGTGGCCCAAATTCAGCATACTGTTCGGGAACATCGTCGTCCCGGCGTACATGTACACGCCGCTCAGGTTGATCGTACGCCGCTCGATGTTGATTTGAAACGCATGACCGGTCAACGCCATCGCCTCGTCGTACGGAAGGTGCCCTTTGCCGATGTACGGCAATGCGTAGTACATGCAGTTTCGGATCGATTCGTTGTAAAGTCCGGTTCGGGAATACAGCATCCCCGGCTTCGGCAAAACGGTTTTTCGTTTCGGCGTCATCGCGATCTCCTTTCCGCCCGCCGGAGCGAGCCCGGCGCGAAGCTTTTTGCGGGAACGGGAGAGCGACATGTAGACGCTCGCCGTGCTGACCTGCAGCCGCTCGGAAATTTCCCGGGCAGACAGCTCCCGGCAAATATGCGCCTCGAAAATGCGCCGTTCGGCCGGCTTCAGCCGCCGGCACATCGCTTCGATCGTCTCCAGCGTCTCGCGGCGAAGCAGCAGTTCGCACGGATCGTTATGCCCGGAGGCGGAAACGGCGGACGGCGTCATCGCCGGCCACGCCGAGTCGGCGTCAAGCGGCCATACGCTCCGATCGAAGCCGGACAACGGCCGCTCCTTGCCGAGCCGGCCGTGCTTGCGAACGCTGCGATACGCTTCATGGCGAACGATCGTTCGCAGCCACGGCAAAAAACGGCTCATATCGACCAAAGCGCCGAGCTGTAAAAACGATTTCATGATCGCTTCCTGCACCACGTCTTCGGCGAGATGCGGATCGCGCACTACGGCGAACGCCCAACCGTACATGCTGTCGCGGTGCCGTTTGGCCAGCTCGTCGAAGGCGTCGGAATCGCCGACGCGGGCCATCGCCACCAGCGCGGCATCCGTATCGGCTCGGACGGGCATTCGCCCGCAGTTTTCCCGTTCCATGCCATCCCTCCTTTCGCGCCTACTATATAGATCCGATTCGCCTTGTTTTCTAACCAAATCGTACAAAAAAAATGAAGGCGCGGGAAGAGCGTTTTCGGCGGGACGGTCGGCGGTTGATTTTGTTCCGTTGTTACAGTATACCGTAAAGGTGACAATGTACTGTAAATGGGACAGTGTGATGTAAAGAGGTGAGCGATTTTGAACGTTTATACGGCCAAACAAGTAACCGAAATGATTCGGGAAGACGATCCGGGCATCAATTTGCGAACGGTCCGCTATTATACGCAGATCGGCATCGTTCCGCCGCTCGAGCCGGTCGGCAATAAAAGGGTGTATACGCAGAAGCATGTCGATTATATCCGGGCGGCGCTTACGCTTTCGCGAGGCGGGGAGACGCTTGCCTTCATTCAGCAAAAGCTGCGGTCGCTCCCGTACGAGGAAGTGGCGCGAATCGGCGAAAGCTTGCGTTTGTACCGATCGAAGCAGATGCTCGACAACGAAACGTACGCCATTAACGACGACGTGATCATTTCGGTAAGTCCGCGCGTATCGGCCGAGCTTCGCTCGAAAATGATCGAAACGGTCGCGCGAATGATCGAGGAGGAGCGTAACGGATGATCGTGTGCAAACTGGCCAAAGCCGTCATGGAACACGAGGAAGGCTTGAATCATTTATGGATTCGGCTCATGCCGGGCGCGGCGGCGAAGCTCGTACGGCTTCGGGTGCTGCTGCCGGAAGGGCTGCATCGGCACCGGAACGCGAACGGATTCGAAGAAACGGCTGCCGGCGACATTTTGATCGAAAACGTATCGGACTCGGACGTTCTGGACGTCGTCGTCGAGCTGTACACATCCGAGCCTGCCGGCACCGGGGCCAAAACGATCGTCGTCGAACGGATCGCCGATGGCGGCGAGCGATCTCCCGCGGCCGTCCGGCAAACCGTTTCGATTACCCTGCTTCCCGAGGAAGAGATGGGCGACGCGGAAGTCGATCCCGAAGTATTGCGGTACGTCAAGTCGCTTCAGCCCGATCGGGAACCGGAACGGAACGACCGGCCGGAACGTCTGATGCCGCCTACCGTCATCACGATCGATCCGTAGCGGCTTTCCGATCTGGAGAAGAAGTATCGGATCGATTACGGAACGCGGAAAGGCGGGAGCCGGCCATGCGGTTGATTCCATACGTCGTGGAGCAAACGAGCCGCGGGGAACGCGCATACGACATTTATTCGCGTCTGCTGCAGGACCGGATCGTTTTCGTGACCGGCGACATAACGGACGAAACGGCCAATTCCGTCATTTCCCAACTGCTGTACCTGGAAAGCGACGACCGCGAACGCGACATTCTGCTGTATATTCATAGTCCCGGAGGCTCGATAACGGCGGGGCTGGCGATCTATGACGCGCAGGAGGCGAAGACATACGGAATGATCGACGACATCAAGTCCGGACGATCGGGGGCTCGGGGATGAGCCTCCGACCGTTTTTTTGCTTGGGAAAGCGGGAGCGTTTCCGGCAAAAACGGTTGCTCTCGCGGCAACATTATGGTGTGATAAGAGGGAAGGCTGGTTCAAGCCGGACAATAAGGAAGCGGAGGTCGGTGCCGGATGGAAATGCGCGATACGGTAAGCCTGATTTGGCCGACGACGTCGTCCATGGAACGGTATAAGCATGCCGTGCGGCTCACGGAGCAATGCGCCGGCGATCTCGGAATCGAGCGGATCGTGCAGGAGCTGTGCATCAATCAAAAATATTTCGAGACGATCAAAAAATGGCTGCTGAACTTGTGCGACGATCCGTCCGTCATTCGTTACCGGCTCGATATTATGGAAGACTTCTCGCGGCTTCCCGAGCTGGCTGACGAATGCGAGAAGCTGCTGCCGTTGCTGCACAAGCTCGACGTGCTGCACGAGTCGAAGACGCTATCCGGCGCCGAGCCGCTGCGCAAAATCGCCTGGCAGCTGGAAGCGCTCGAAGGGTACGTGCGCTGCGTATCGGGCTTGAAAGCGGTATCAGAACGATTCGGAGGGATGGTCCGCTCGAACGGGCTGCGCCGGCTGTTCGAGAGCGTCGATCGTTTGACCGAAGACGAAACGTTCCGCTCGCTTGCGGCATCGGTGCCGGACTATCGGCAAAAGCTGCAAAATATGTCCAGCATCACGCTGGGCGTCAACCTCGATCACGAGCTGAAGCCGGCGGAAGCGATCATTTTGTCGATGGAGTCGAAGCCTTTCAAAAACAAGAAGCGGTCCGTCCTGACAAGCTTGCTCGGGATGAAAACGGTCGACGAGCCGTACGACGGCGTTTCCCCGTTCCAGCCGATCGGGAAACTGAGCCATCCGGCGCTCGATACGGCGCTGCTGCAAAGCTTGGACGCTATTTTTACCGACGCGCTGCAGCCGATCGGCCACGCGATCAAGCGTTACATCGACGTCAACGTGCCGGCGATTACCGGCCTCGAGCCGGAAATCGGGTTTTACGTCGGCGCGGTCAAGTTCGCGGCGCTGCTCGCTTCGGTCGGGATGCCCGTATGCAAGCCGGAAATCGCTCCGGCGGAGGATCGGATATGCCGAATCGGCAACATGTACGATATCATGCTTGCCATAGGGCTTACGAGACGTCATCCGGGCATCGATTTGAGCAACACGATCGTCCCGAGCGACGCCGATTTCGGGGATCGCGGCCGCATCTTTATTTTGACCGGTCCGAACCAGGGCGGCAAAACGACGTACACCCGCGCCGTCGGCATCTGCCAAGTGTTGTTCCAGGCCGGCGTGTTCGTTCCCGGAACGGACGCCCGCATCAGTCCGGTAGACGGGCTTTTCGCCCATTTCAGCGAGGAGGAGAAGCCGAACATTTTGAGCGGCCGATTGGCGGAGGAGTCGCGGCGTCTCGCCGAAATTTTCGCCGGGGCGACGCGGCACAGTCTCATTTTGCTGAACGAGTCGCTTTCCAGCACGAGCTCGAGGGACAGCTTGCATTTGGCCAAGGACGTCGTGAAAGGGATGCGCGTGCTCGGATGCCGGGCGGTATACGCGACGCATTTGCTCGAGCTGGCCGCCGGCGCGGACGCCGTCAATGCGGAGGTGCCCGGCGACAGCTTGCTGATCAGCATGGTGGCGGGCGTCGAGCGGGAAACGGCGGAAGAAATCGCGGCCTCGTCCGCCGCCAAGCGCACGTACAAAATCAAGCCGGGACCGCCGAACGAGGTCAGCTACGCGAAAGATATCGCGCGGCTGCACGGCATCAGCTTCGAGCAAATCATCGATACGTTGAAGCTGCGGAACGTCATACGGCAACGGTCCGACGTTTAGGGGGAGACGAAGGGGAATGGAACGAAGAGCGAAAATTGCCGTAGTAGGCAGCATCAATATGGACCTCGTCGTTACGGCGGACAAATTTCCGGTGCCGGGAGAAACGATCATGGGCGAAACGTTCGCCATGATTCCAGGCGGCAAAGGGGCCAACCAAGCGGTGGCGGCGGCCCGGCTGAACGCGGACGTAAGCATGATCGGCTGCGTCGGGGACGATCTGTTCGGCGAGAAGCTGATCGGCCAGCTGCGGAGCGAGCGGATCGACGCTTCGTTCGTGAAGATCGAACCGGGTGCGACGACCGGAGTGGCGCTCATCCAGGTGCAGGAAGGCGGCGAAAACAGCATCGTCGTCGTACCCGGCGCGAACGCGCTCGTCACGCCGGAACACGTCCGGGAGGCCGAAGCGGCCATACGCGGCGCCGACGTGCTGCTCGTGCAGCTGGAAATCCCGCTTCCGGCCGTGGAGGCGGCACTGCGCATCGCCCGCGAGCACGGCGTTCGCGCCATTTTGAATCCGGCGCCCGCCCGCAAGCTGCCGCCGGAGCTGATCCGGCTGGCGGACGTCATGACGCCGAACGAGACGGAAGCGGCGATACTGGCGACCGGAACGGTAGAAGGCGCCGGCAGCCTGGAGGAGCGGATCGACGCGCTGCGGCGGCTCGCTCCGGACGCGTCGCTGCTCGTGACGGCCGGGGAAAACGGAGTTCGGACGGCGATCTTCGGCGAGCGCGCCTCGTATCCGGCTTACCGGGTCGACGTTGTCGACACGACGGCGGCGGGAGACTCGTTCAATGCCGGCGTGGCCGTGCGTTGGGGCGAAGGAGCCGATTTGGACGAGGCGGTCCGCTTCGGCTCGAAGGTGGGCGCTTTGACGGTCACCCGGTTCGGAGCGCAGTCGTCGCTACCGGCCCGCGAAGAAGTCGAGCGTTTCGAGGCGAAAACGCGTCCGTAACCGGCTTAGGCGATTGCGGACGGGGAGAGCCTGCCGACGGCAATTGCGCGGCGGGCTTTTCGTCGTTGCCCCGGACATAAAACGATTGTAAACGAAGTGTACGTTGACAAGCCGACGCCCGTTGTCGGATGATGGCTTACAAACAAGCTGTCGGCAAAGACGGCGCAAGGAGGATCAGCATCATGGCAACCTACGATCAATTCGCGGAGCTCGATATACGGGTCGGGACGGTTCTATCCGCCGAGCCGTTTCCCGGAGCGCGCAAGCCGGCGATCAAGCTGACGATCGATTTCGGACCGCTCGGCACGAAGCGAACGAGCGCCCAAATTACGAAAAGATACGACCCGCAGTCGCTTGTCGGACGGCAGGTGGCGGCTGTCGTCAACTTCCCGCCCAAACGGATCGCCGGCTTCGTCTCGGAGGTGCTCGTGCTCGGCGCCGTCCCGGAGGAAGGGGACGTCGTGCTGCTTCGCCCGGATACGGCGGTGCCGAACGGCGCACCGATCGCTTGACCGTCAAGCCGCGATGTCGGACGGTCCGGGCGGGAGCCGCATCGGCAGGGGCGTTTGGACTGACAAGGCGAAACGCTTGACAATCGTCCGCCCGGACGGTATGATTATTCGTGTTGTCGATGTAAAGTGTTTTCCCTTTACAGGAGGAGTGGCACGGATGACGGGCGAACAGTCTTTGGACAAAACGAACCGCATCAACATGCTGTTCGACATTTACGGTCCGTTGCTCACGGAGAAGCAGCAAACGTTTCTCGGCCTTTATTTCCACGACGATTACTCGCTCGGCGAAATAGCGGCGGAATTCGAAATCAGCCGGCAGGCCGTATACGAGCATATCAAGCGGGCCGAGCAGACGCTCGAGGAATACGAAACGAAGCTGAAGCTGTTGGAAAAGCACGAGCGGCGCCGGGAGCTATCGGAGCGGATCGAAGCGATTTTCGGCGGTCCGGCGTTTGCGGCACACGAGGAATTGAAACGGCTCGTGCGAAGCTTGTACAATATAGATTGAGCACCTACGAATTTTTGACTTTCACGACTCCACCGAGAAGCGGGGGGAACCATATGGCATTCGAAGGATTGACCGGCCGGCTGCAAAACGTGCTGACGAAGCTGCGCGGCAAAGGCAAGCTGACCGAGGACGACGTCAACGAGGCGCTGCGCGAAGTACGACTTGCCTTGCTCGAAGCCGACGTTAACTTCAAAGTCGTCAAGGAATTCATCGCGAAAGTGAAGGAGAAGTCGATCGGCCAGGAAGTGCTGAAAAGCTTCACGCCGGGCATGGTCGTCATCGATATCGTCAACAAAGAGCTGGCCGCGCTCATGGGCGGTACTCAGAGCAAGCTGGCGAAGGCGAACAAGCCGCCGACCGTCATCCTGATGGTCGGTCTGCAGGGCGCCGGGAAAACGACCGCGTCGGGCAAGCTGGCGAAACTGCTGCAAAAGCAAAACCATCGCCCGCTGCTCGTCGCGGCCGACATTTACCGTCCGGCGGCGATCAAGCAGTTGCAGGTGCTCGCGGAGCAGATCAAGGTGCCCGTCTTTTCGCTCGGCGACAAGACGAGCCCGGTCGATATCGCGAAGGGCGGCCTGCAGCACGCCAAGGATAACGGCAACGATTATTTGATCGTCGATACGGCCGGCCGGCTGCAAACCGACGACGAGCTGATGGAGGAGCTGAAGCAGATCGTCGAAGCGGTCAAGCCGGACGAGACGCTGCTCGTCATCGACGCCATGACCGGTCAGGAAGCGGTGAACGTGGCCGAAAGCTTCCATGCGCAGCTCGAGCTGACCGGCATCGTGCTGTCCCGGCTCGACGGCGACACGCGCGGCGGCGCGGCGTTATCGGTCAAGTCGGTTACCGGCTGCCCGATCAAATTCGCCTCGATGGGCGAGAAGCTGGATTCGCTCGAGCCGTTTCATCCGGAGCGGATGGCTTCGCGGATTCTCGGCATGGGCGACATGCTGTCGCTGATCGAGAAGGCGCAGGCGAACATCGACGCCGAGAAAGCGGCCGAGATGGAGCGCAAAATGCGCAACGCCGAGTTCACGTTCGAAGATTTTCTCGAACAGATGGAGCAGGTGAAGAAGCTCGGACCGATCGACCAGCTGCTCGACATGCTGCCCGGAGCGGGCAAGATGAAGGGCATGAAAGATTTGAAAGTCGACGACAAGCAGATGGGACGGGTCGTCGCCATCGTCAAGTCGATGACGAAGGAAGAGAAGCGGAAGCCCGAGCTGCTGAACGCGAGCCGCCGCAAACGGATCGCGGCCGGCAGCGGCACGACGATTCAGGACGTGAACCGGCTCATCAAGCAGTTTGACGATATGCGCAAAATGATGAAGCAGTTTTCGTCGATGATGGGGCCCGGCGGTCCGAAAGGCATGAAAAACTTGAAGAAGCTCGGCAAAGGCGGCGGCTTCAAGTTCCCGTTCGGCTGATCGGACGGGGAAGTAAGCCCGCTCTATATAATGTCGCCGAAAGTTCGTGTACCTTTTAAGGGAGGTGAAAACAAAATGGCAGTTCGCATTCGTCTGAAACGTATGGGCGCTCATAAAGCTCCTTTTTACCGCGTGGTCGTATCGGATTCCCGTTCTCCGCGCGACGGCCGCTTCATCGAAGAAATCGGCACGTACAACCCGCTGACGACGCCGGCTTCCGTCTCGATCGACGAAGACAAAGCGTTGAAATGGCTTCAAAACGGCGCGCAAGCGTCCGACACGGTTCGCAGCCTGTTCAGCAAAGCCGGTATCATGACCAAGTTTCACCAAATCAGACAACAGAAGTAATCTGTTGATTTGGAGGTTGCTATGAAAGATTTGATCACCGTTATCGCGAAGGCGTTGGTTGATCATCCGGAAGATGTCGCGGTGAGCGAAGCGGAGGAGAAAGACGAGCTCGTCTACCGTCTTTCCGTCCACCCGTCCGATATGGGCAAGGTGATCGGGAAGCAGGGGCGAATCGCCAAAGCTTTGCGCACCGTCGTGACGTCGGCGGCCGTGAAACATAACAAGCGCGTTTCCGTGGAAATCGTCTCCTGACGACGGAAGCGTCGCGCACCGGTTGCGCTTTGCGCGCGGCCGTTCCGTTTGGGCGGAGCGGCTTGCGGCGGCGCAAAGTTTGAGAGTAATGGGGTTAGGTCGCGGACCTAGCCCTTTTGCCGATACATGGAGCGGGTTTCGCCACAGCGTTCCCGCCGAAGCATCATACGCCGCCGGCCGATTGCGGACCGGGCGGGAACGAGCGGAAAAGGGAGGAACGCATGAGCGGAAAACGGTATAACGTCGGGAAAGTCGTCAATACGCACGGCATACGCGGCGAGTTGAAGGTCGTATCGCAAACGGACTTTCCGGAGGAACGGTTCGGCAAAGGAAGCCGGCTGCTGCTGACGAACCCGGGCAACGAAGCGGAGGAGCTGCCGGTCGTCGTCGAGGGGGCCCGATTGCATAAAAACGTATATATTGTCAAACTGAAAGGGTACGATAATATAAACGAAGTGCTACCCTATAAAGGATGGCAGCTGAAAGTGACGGACGAAGAGCGGAAGCCGCTCGCCGAGGGCGAATATTATTACGACCAAATTATCGGCTGCCGCGTCGTGACGGACGAGGGCGAGGAGCTCGGCACGATCGGCGAAATATTGGCGCCGGGCGCGAACCACGTCTGGGTCGTCGAACGCCCGAAAGGCAAGCCCGTCCTGCTGCCGGTTATCGACGACGTCGTGCTGGACGTGGACGTGGAGGCGAAGCTCGTTCGCGTTCATCTGATGGAAGGTTTGATCGACTGATGCGCATCGACGTGCTCACTTTGTTTCCCGCCATGTTCGAAGGCGTGTTCGGCTCCAGTATTTTGGGCAAAGCCCGGGACAAAGGAATCGTCGCCTTGAACACGGTCAATTTCCGCGACTTCGCGAACAACAAGCACAATACGGTCGACGATTATCCGTTCGGCGGCGGCGGCGGCATGGTGCTGAAGCCCGAGCCGATATTCGGCGCGGTCGAGCATGTGACGGAAGCGAGCGATGCGAAGCCGAGAGTCATTCTGATGTGCCCGCAAGGCGAAACGTTTACGCAGCGCAAGGCGGAGCAGCTCGC
>NZ_JARBDC010000013.1:0-161357 GCF_036577625.1 Paenibacillus sp. GYB003
CTTTGCTGATTTGTAATACTTGCTCCTGTGTGAATTTCAATGAGGAGTGCCCCTTTCCCGCCTAGACTTGGCTACTTCCTTATTAACCAAGTTTCCAGAATTTGAAAAGGGGTACCTAAGTAGTAACTCAAAGGAACGCTATTTGCTCGGCGGAACCGATTTCCGCACGCCCGCCGCTTCCGCACCGGCTCGCTATAGCTCGCAACTTGCCCCCCGCATCGGCATATGCCTGCCCGCGGCCGCCGCCAGGCTCCCGGCTCGCTTCGAGCGCCGGCCCGTTAAACCTGCAGCAAATCGCGGCGAATCGTCCCGGCGAGCCGTTCCAGATGCTCGACTTCGATCCGATGATTCTCCTTCAGCCCCGCGTCGTCCTTCGTCCGGCAGCGGGTCGAAATCGGCAGGCCGAGCCGCTGCAAATGGTATTTGGCGTTGACCGGATAATTCTGCAGCTCGATCAGCGAGGCGACGGTCAAAAACGATTGCA
Organism: Paenibacillus sp. GYB003; assembly: GCF_036577625.1. Lineage (NCBI taxonomy): Bacteria > Bacillati > Bacillota > Bacilli > Caryophanales > Paenibacillaceae > Paenibacillus > Paenibacillus sp. GYB003. The sequence goes on from NZ_JARBDC010000013.1 coordinate 485, forward strand.
GCCGTTCCGCCTCCGGGTCCTTCCGCCAACGCTCGGTCAAACGCACGTACAGCTCGGGATGGAAATTCGCCATCACGCCGCTGAATCCGGCCGCCCCCATCCGCAGCGAATCGAGCAGCGTCGTCGAATTGGCGTTGAACAGCTTCAGCTCGGTGCCGGCGACCGCTTCGAGCTTCGCCTCGATTTGCCGCAGATCGCAGCACGTATCTTTCAAAAAGCGGAATCGTCCCGTGCCGGCGCACCAGCCGAGCAGCTCGGGGGACAACAGCCGCTTGTAAGGGTACGGGCATTCGTAAATGCCGAACGCCGTATCCGGCAATGCTTCCAACAAACGCACGGCGTTGCTGCGCCATACGTCCTCCCCTTCGTCCTCGCGGGCGAGCCGGTTGCAGACGAGTACGACGGCATCGACGCCGGTCGCCGCGATCGCCTTCAGCTCCTCGATCTGTTGCTCCGGCGAATCGGAAATATGGCCGGAGGCGATCACTTGAACGCGCCCCGCCGCCTTCTCCTTGACGAAACGGGCGATGCCGACCCGTTCCTCGAGCGAAAGCTTGAACATTTCGCTGGATTGGCAAACGGCGAACAACCCGTGCACCCCGCGTTCGATATACCAGTCCACCAGCAGCCCCAAAGTCGCATAATCGATGTCGCCGCCGGACGTATACGGAGTGATCATCGTCGGCCAAACGCCATCGGCAATCGATTGATTCATGCTTCGTTCCTCTCTCCCCATCGATGTTTGTTCTATAATTTAGAACGACGTTCTTCCAATTGACCAAAAAAAGAAGGAATCATTCGTTCTCCATTCAAGAACAACGTTCCGACTCATTCCATTCCATCATAGTATATCGTCCGGACGATTACAACCCTTTTTTTGCCCGGCCCGAGCTTGTCCCGACCTATACTTTCTCTTCGATCGAACGGACGATTTCCCGCAGCTTCGCCGCATATTCGCCGATTTTATCCTCGCCGAACCGGAGCGACGGACCGGATACGCTGATGCCGGCGACGACCTGCTTTTTCTTGTTCAGGATCGGCATGCCGACGCATTTGATGCCGTATTCGTGCTCCATGTTGTCGATCGAATAGCCGCGCTGCCGGATCGCCTCCAGCTCCGCGGCCAGCGCGTTTTTGTCCGTAATCGTTTGGTCGGTATATTTTTTGAGCCCTTTGGCGCACACCGCCTTCGTCGTCTCGGCCGGCAAAAAAGCTAGCATCGCCTTGCCGATGCCGGTGCAGTAAAGCGGCGCTTTGACGCCGAGCATCGATCTCGTCGACAGCTGATTTTTGGGCGAGGCGGAGTCGAGGTAAATGACCTCGGTGTCGCTCGGCATGCCCAAATAAACGGTTTCGTTCGCGAAATCGGACAGCTCCTGCATATAAGGCAGCGTCAGTCTGCGTATGTTCATATTGCTCGAAATGACGTTGCCGAGCTCCAGCAGCTTGAAGCCGAGCCGGTATTTCTCGTTGTCCGGATTTTGCTCCAAATAGCCGGCTTTGACGAACGTATCGACGATGTTGTGCACATTGCTTTTGTACAATCCCAGCTGTTCGCTTATTTCGGTAATGCCGAGCTCCGGACTGTCGACCGTAAAACAGTCCAAAATGCGCAGCGCTTTATACAACGATTTCACTTTGACTTCTTCCGCCATCTGATCCGCCTCATCTTCTTGGGACGCCGGCGCAGGACGTGCTTGCTCGGCGACCGTTATCCCTTTCATCTTAAAATAAGTGCGCCCTCAAGGCAACCTTTTCGAACTTCGCGAAAAAAAGGTTGATAACAGCGCTTCCATCCGTTATGCTATCGGTAGAAATATTGAACATCGTTCACCATTATAGAACGCATAGACGAAGGGAGATCGTTCGCATGACACAAGCCGTGCAAACGAAATGGAACGTCAAAGACCCGCGGCAGCTGTACAAAGCCGCGACCGGATCCGAAGCCCCCTACGGTCCGCTGCACATGATGCGCCTCGCTCCGGGCGACGGCACGCTTACGTTGGACTGGACCGATTTCGAAGCCGAAAGCGGCGGCCCGTGGCAGTATGCGCTCGAATACCGGCCGCGCGGCGGTGCCGAATCCGTACGCCTCCCGCTATCGGGCTCGGCCGGGACGGCAACCGTAGACGGACTCGACAACGGGGCGGATTACGAAGTATGGATCGAGCGCGTACATCCGGCCGCGGGAGCCGACACGGTCATTAGTCCGGTTCGCCTGTTTCGACCGGGCGTCGTCCCCGGCACCGTCGTCAACTACATTCATCCCGACGACTACGTGTACGGCTTCTCGGGCCGATCTCCGGCGAGCCCGTCGATCGTCCGTTTGCCGGACGGCTCGATGCTGGCCTCGCACGACGTATTTTGGGGCAACGAGGGGCAAAATACGTCGCTTCTGTTTCGTTCCGTCGACGACGGGGCGACATGGCGGTTCGTCAATTTTTTGTACCCCTGTTTTTGGGGGAAGCTGTTTGTGCATCGCGGCCGGCTGTTTATGCTGGCGACGAGCACCGAGTACGGGGCGCTGCTGATCGGCGCTTCGGACGACGGGGGCGAAACGTGGAGCCCGCCTTCCGAGCTGATCGCGGCGGGAAGCCGGGAAACCGGCGGACCGCATAAAGCGCCGATGCCGGTCATCGAGCATAAAGGCAGGCTGTGGACCGGCATCGACTACGGCTCGTGGACGACCGGCTCGCATCGTTCGGGACTCGTGTCGGTGCCGGCGGACGCCGATTTGCTCGACGCGTCCCGTTGGACGATCATGCCGTTTCTTCCGTACGATCCCGATTGGCCGGGCACGGTCGTCGGCGGCTCGCGCGCCGGCCTGCTCGAGGGCAACGCGGTCGTAACGCCGGACGGCAAGCTCGTCAACCTGCTCCGCTATCAGACGAACGGCGGCACGCCGAGCCACGGGCGGGCGATCATGCTCGAAGCGGATGCCGACCGGCCCGAGCAGCCGCTCCGCTTCTACAAGGTCGTACCGTTTTACGGAAATTTGTCCAAATTCACCGTCCACTTCGACGACGTCTCCCGCAAATACTGGTCATTGGTCAGCCGGGTGACGAGCCCGAACATCTCCCAGCGAAACGTGCTGACGCTTGTCTGCTCGGACGACCTGGAACAGTGGACGATCGTCCGCGATATTTTGGATTACGAGCATAACGGCTGGCCGGAAGACAGCAAAAAGGTCGGCTTCCAATATATCGATTGGATGTTCCACGGGGACGACATCCGTTTCGCCTCGAGAACGGCGATCAACGGCGCGTATAATTTTCATAACGCCAATTACTTGACGTATCACGTCATCGAACGTTTCCGGTCGCTCTTATAAAATGGCGATACATGCTCCGTTCCCTTGTCCTTGGGAGCGGAGCTTTTTTTTTGAAGCCGGCCGGAGCCGGCGCTTTTCGCTCGACTCGGGTACGATGCGCCTCACGGCGGCTCGCTTTCCCTGCATTCGGGAGGCGACCGCGCCGTTCGACACGGCGATCCGTTGCGGACGCCCCTCCCCTTTTTGCCGCCCTCCGAAAATCGACACCTTTTTTACGATTCGCAGCCATTCTTGCACGGGAACGAGCTTGACGGCGAACCGGACAGGTTGAAGGCTTTACGGCGCGCATACGATCGCACGGCGGTTGTTGACTCCAAACTTTGCCATGCGCTACCATGAATTCGATCGGGATATGGTTCTTTATAACTAAAGCCTTTTTGCCTATTCGGCTTGCGCATTCGCACCGATCGATCGTCCGATCGTACGATTCATCCCCGTCCGGAAGGACCGGACCGTAAGGAGCACTTCTTACTATGAACGATGCATGGATCAAAGAAGCCAAATTTCTCATCGTAGACGACCAGGAATACAACATCGGGTTGCTGGAGCGCATTTTGCACCGCGCCGGCTTCTCCCGCTGCCGCTCCACGACCGACCCGCTCTCGCTCGAAGCGCTGTTCGACGAATTCGAGCCCGATATCGTGCTGCTCGATCTGCATATGCCGGTGATGGACGGCTTTACCGCATTGAAGCTGCTGCGCGGGAAAATTACGGAGCAGCACTATTTGCCCATACTCGTCTTAACCGCCGACGTATCGAACGAAGCGAAGCAAAAGGCGCTTCTCGACGGCGCCAACGATTTTTTGACGAAGCCGTTCGACCGAACGGAAGTCGTTTTGCGCATTACGAACTTGTTAAAAACGCGTCACCTCCATCTCCAGCTGCAGCAGTCGAACGAACGTCTCGAGCAGCGCGTCAAGCAGCGGACGATGGAGCTGGAAAACGCTCAGCTGGAAATATTGGAGCTGCTCGGCCGCAGCTCGGAATACCGCGACGACGTGACGGGACACCATACGCGGCGCGTAGGCGCGCTATCCGGCCGGCTTGCCCGCGAGCTCGGCATGCCGGAAAGCGACGCCGAGCTGATCGAGAGGGCCGCCCCGCTGCACGACATCGGCAAAATCGGGATTCCCGACCATATTTTGCTGAAGCCGGGCCGGTTCACCGAAGACGAGTTCGAGCATATGAAATCGCATACCGACATCGGCGCCCGCATTCTCGAAGGCAGCCTGTTCCCGGTGCTTCAGGTGGCGAGAGTGATCGCCCTTACCCACCACGAGCGTTGGGACGGCGCCGGCTATCCGAGCGGCCTGCGCGGTGAACAGATCCCGATCGCCGGACGAATCGTAGCGATCGCCGATTTTTACGACGCGCTGACGCATGCCCGCCCCTACAAAGAAGCATGGTCGAAAGAAGCGGCCGTCGCGGAAATTCGCAGCCGAAGCGCGACCCATTTCGATCCCCGCGTGGTGGACGCGTTTTTAAATTTGCTGGAGGAAGTTTACGTATGAGGGGCATCGCGGTTGTAAACGATAACGAATGACGAGGGATCGCCGATGACGAAAATATTGCTCGTGGAAGACAACGAAATGAACCGGGATATGCTGAGCCGGCGCTTGATCCGCAAAGGCTACGAAGTGCTGGAGGCGATCGACGGCCGCCAGGGGATCGAGATGGCGGAGCGCGAGCAGCCCGATCTCATATTGATGGATTTGAGCTTGCCGGAAATCGACGGCTGGGAAGCGACGAGGCGCATCAAGCAAAGCGACGCGACGCGGCGCATTCCCGTCATCGCGCTGACCGCGCACGCGATGTCCGGCGACAAGGAACGCGCGCTGCAGGCGGGCTGCGACGATTTCGACACGAAGCCGGTCGACTGGAACCGGCTGCTCTCGAAGATGCAGGAGCTGCTCGGCGGAAACAGCAGCTGACCGGCCGATCCGGTTTGTGGTTTTCGCCGCCGCAACCTATGCGCATCACGTAAACGGCAGCGGACCCCGAGCTTGGGGTCCGCTGCGCGTTTGATTCTCACCGTTCGACTACGATCATCGCATAGCCGCATACGTCCGGCAGCCGGATGCGCGTATATCCGTCCGCGACGTCGAACGGCAGCGGCGTCCGGTCCGGCGCCGTATAGACGCGCTTCGCCCCCGTTCCCCGCAAGCTGACGACGCCTCCGGTCACGACGTTATGCTCCTCGATGACGTTGTACTTGCCGCGCAGCTCCGGGTACGTCGTCTTGACGTGAACGAGGTCGAACCCGTCTTTGCGGGTGACGCCGACGCGCGCCGTGGACGGAATTCGTTCGCAGCGGACGAGCGGCTCGGGCAGCAGCTGGCGGATGCAATGATCCAGCAAATATTTGTCTTCGGGATAGGCGTGCTGCTCGTAGCTTAGGAACAGCCGGTGCGCGATCTGGATAACCGGTCCCGAGCGCAGGGCGGCCGCCCGGCCGGAACGACGCGCGGGAGGCGTGTAAAAGTAGCCGTGGAAGCCGTCCCAATGCTTGTCGGAGTATGCGTCCCAATCGGAGGCGATTTCGGTCGCATCCGCCCTTCCCTTCATCCATATCCCCTGCTTGTAAGCCGCGTATCGGAAATCGGGGTCGAACCGCTCCGACCGCTCCAGCATCGTGTAGTACGAAACGTTGCGCGGATCGGGACCCAAATAGTCCATCCGCCAGCGGTCGATCGAAAAGCCGGTCCGCTCCGGATCCAAGCCGGAGAAGCCGGTGCTGACGATGCCTCCGCCCGCCGCCAGATGGCGCTCCAGCTTATCCTTCAACGTGTCGGTGACGGCGATCTCGTCGGGAAGCACGATCAGCCGGTATGCCGAAAAATCGCCCCGCTCTTCGACGATATCGAACGTATACTTCAACTCGCCGAGCATGCGCGCCGCCGCGTACAGCACCCGATGCCCGATCGGAAACCGCGGATTGTTCGCGCCGAGGTCGCTTCCTTCCGGCAGGACGACGGCGATGTCGGCAACGGCGGCCGCTCCGTCGGTCCACGGCTCCAGCTTTTCCACGTCCGCGTACACGTCTCCGATAAGCCGGTACACCGCCGGATCGAGACCGTCGCGCGGATGCATATGATCGCCGACCGACGTCCCGATGCCGTTCATCAGCGCGTCCCAGCAATCGTATTCGAGCGACGCCTTCCGTTTCAGCCCGCCGAAATCGCCCCAGTTGGCGTGAAACCGCCCGGTCATGTAAAGCACCTGCTTGCCGAGCGTACGGGCGTAAGCCGCCTGGGCCGCGAAATAGTCGTAGCCCCACGCCCCGGGCAAGCATTCGATTTCGATATGGGTGCCGATCCCTTCGCTATGAACGTGCCCGAGGCCGTTCGGCAGCAGCAGCCGATCGTTACCGACGATCGTCTTGACGTCCCGGCAAAAGTCGATGACCGTCTGCCGCGTGAACGATTCGACCTCCCGATGATCGAGCGGGTCGCGGCCGCTCGCCTGCAGCAGCTCCTGGCATTCGTTGCCGTAGCACGGATTGAAGACGAGGCAATCGAGGAAGACGCCGTCGACCGGATACCGCTCCGCGACTTCCCGGATCATGCCGAGCGCGTAGTCCCGGTAACCCGAGTTAAGGCACATGAGCCGAAAAAAGTTGCCCGTCCGGTCTCCCCAGATCACTTGACCTTCCTTGTTCACGACCGACCAGTCCCGATGCTTCCGGGCCATCTCGTGATCGAGGCCGATGTTGAAATACGCGGCTACGCCGATTCCTTCCTTCCGGCATTCCGCCACCGTCTCGCCGAGCATGTCGCCCTCCATGTACGGGTACGGAACGCCGATTTCGGTCGGGTAGTAGGCGAAGCCGAGGTTGCATTTCGCGAACACGTTGATGAAGTCGACTTTCGCATCTTTCAGCGTGCGGGCGAACGTACGGGCGTCGAAGCCCGCGGCGAAATCGGCGACATTGGGCATCGTGTGGAAGTCGAGATGAACGGCTCTCTTCAACTTGCGCATAGGATGACCTCGCTTTGCGATGGATTAAAAATACATTATATATACTATATAAAATATATTTTAATCCGCGACGTTTGTCTATCGTTTTCTCGCGGGTTTGTCCCCGAACAGCGGCAGCAACAAGACGAATCCGGCGGCAAAGCACGATCCGGCCAGCGCGTACGTCCCGACAAGCGTAAGCGATTCCTTTAAAACGCCGGACACGCTCATCATGACGACCATCGCTCCCGTCATAAGCGGCGTGCGAATGCCGGTAACCCGTCCGACGTACGCTTCGTCCGCGTGCTTCATGACGAGGGCGTTGTTGCCGACGAATATCGCCGGTTGGAACAGCGCGAGCGCGAATTGCGCCGCCATCGTGAGCCAGAGCGTTCCGGACAAGCCGGACACGGCGATTCCGGCGGCGTTGGCGAGCAGCCCGGCCGCCAGCATCGTCAGAGGCGACACTTTGGCGGCCAAAGCGAACGTCGCGGCGCCGCCGATCAATTCGCCGAGCCCGTACGGAATCGTCGTCCACGGCAAAGCTTCCGGCGGCAGGCCGAGCCGTTCCGTCACGACGAAAACGCCGAGCGGCGCAATCAATCCGACGCCGAGCCCGACCGTCGCGAAGCAGAGACTGAGCGGCAGCAGCTTGCGATGACGGGCGACGTAGCGAATGCCGTCCCGCATGTCCTGCAGCAGCGAACGACCCTGCGCTTCCGGATCGACGTCCGCTGCCCGGTCCGGAGGTATCGCCGTCATCGCGGCGGCCGACAGTACGAACAGCAGACCGGTCAACGCGATCGCGACGTCGATGCCCCACTGCCGGTAAACGAATGTGCCGGCAACCGGTCCGAGCACGGTAAAGACGGCGACCGTCGTCTGCAGGATCGACATCGCCGATTGCGCCTCGTCGTCCGCAACATGCATTTTGAACAGCTTCATGCCGGCCGGCTGCGCGAATTGGGACGCAACGGCCGAGCATAGCGTAGCCGCGAACGCCGCCTCCCACGCCCCGCTTTTCAACGCGACGAGGACGACCGCCACCGACAACGCGCTGAGCAGATCGCAGGCGACGACCGTCCGTTTCGGCCGCCACCGGTCCGCGAATACGCCGCCGATAAACGAAAACAAAAAGATCGGCGCATATTCCGCGACCGAAATCATCGAAACGGCGAACGCGTCTCCCCCGGTTTTCTCCATAATGAACAGGAGAACGGCGAAGTTGCGCACCCATATGGCGATTTGCGAAAATAGCTGGGAGACGAGCGCGCTGCGAATAAATCGATTGCGAAGCGACTGTAAAGGCGAATGCATCCGTGAAGCTCCTTTCCGGTTAGCAATGAACGTTCCGACAACGATCGTAAGCCCTCCTCCGGCGGGAGAGTCAACCGGAGCCGCATAAACCGAAAAAAGCTTGACTTTGACCTAACGGGAGGTTGTACCGTTAGGAGCGAGAAAGGAGCGGGTATGACAATGTATACGGTGAAAGAAATGTCGGAGCTGTCGAACGTTACGATCAAGACGCTGCACCATTATCATAAAATCGGTCTGCTGCCGCCGGCGCAAGTCAGCGATGCCGGTTACCGGCTTTACGGGATGAAGGAGCTGGAGCGGCTGCAGCAAATTTTATTTTACAGGGAGCTCGATTTCCCGCTGGAGCGGATCAAACGGCTGCTGGATGCGGAGCCGGACCGGCTGGCGATTTTATCCGAGCAAAGGAGCTTGCTGCTGGAGCGAAAACGGAGGCTGGAGCGGCTGACCGAAACGATCGAGGCGTCGATCGCTGCGGCCGCCGCGGGCGAACCGATGGAGCGAGGCGACATGTTCCGGGGCTTTTCCGAAGACGAATGGAACGAAGCGCTGGCCGGACAGCGGCAGTACGTCAAGGATGCGTACGGCTACGATATGACGGAAGAAGCACCCGTCGATGCGGAATCGCTCAATGGGCAGGCGCGGGAAGCGATCCGCTTTATGGACGGGATGGCGGCGTCTTTGCGGGACGGACTGAAGCATGACGACGAGAGGGTCCGTCGTCTGGTGAAGGCGCATATCGCAGCGCTGAACGAAAACGGGCATCCGACGACCGCCGAATCGTTCGCGGCGCAGGCGCGATTTTTCGTAAGCGACGATTTTCACCGTTCGATATTCGAAGACCGGCAAACCGGCTTGGCGTACTATATCGCGTTCGCCGCGGAATCGTTCGCGGGGAGCCCGGCCGGGGGCAATTAGGGCGGCGTTGGGATGAAAAACGAAAAAGCGGCCGAACCGGGCACTCTCCGGTCCGACCGCTTTCTTGATTACGGTCAAGCTTGCTTCTTTCGCCCGACGAGCAATAACGCGCCCGCCAGCAGGACCGCCACGGCGACGATCGGTTGGCCCGACAAGTGGCCGAGCATCGATCCTGCGGAAAAGATGATGAAAAACAAAATCGACAGCACGGTCAAAATGTTGATCGGTATGAGCAGCCATTTGTTCCGGCTGCCGAGCCAATAAAATTCGAACAGCCCGACGGCGACCGCGAAAATGAATCCGGGCCACATATAGCCCCAGCCGCCCGTCAGCATCGCGATCTGGCACACCATGCCGGCCGTCAGCAATATGCCTCCGGGTATGAGCAGCCCGATCCCTTTGCGGCCGACCATCCCGAAATACAGCCAATGGAAAAACAGCCCGAGCGGAATCACGAACAGGCTCGGCCAGAAGTAAGCGAATATTTCGCCCGGTCCGAACGTCCCGCCGCGGTTCAAAAACATGTACGCGCCCAGAAGCATGAGAACCGCTCCCAAAATCGCCCTGATTTTCATCGAACAAGCTCCTTTGTCGTTTTCGTTGCTTCCATCTTACCATATTTGCGCAAGGGCGATCCTCGTTCTGCGGTTTATTTTTGCACTGGACCAAAGTCCAGTAACGTAAGGCGGCGTACTCGTTTCGTCTTGACTCGGCGCACCCCGGGCCTCTTCGTTTAAGCGTGCAAAGCGGCCTGACGCTTATAATGGTCTTCGAGCACAAGGCAAGCCATCGCTTCGACGACCGGGACGATGCGCGGACAGATGCACGGATCGTGCCGGCCCCGCGTCTCGATCGTCTGCTCTTCGCCGCTCTCGCGGACCGTGCGCTGCGGCACGGAAATCGACGACGTCGGCTTCACCGCCAGCCGGAACACGATATCCTGCCCCGTGCTGATCCCGCCGATAATGCCGCCGGCATTGTTGCTGACGAAGCCGGACGCGTCCATCGGATCGTTATGCTCGCTGCCGAGCATGTCCGCCGCGGCGAATCCGGCGCCGAACTCGATCCCCTTGACCGCCCCGATCGACAGCATCGCTTTCGCCAGTTCGGCGTCGAGCTTGTCGAACACCGGCTCGCCGATTCCCGGCGCGACTCCGCGAACGACGCATTCCACGACGCCGCCGCAGCTGTCCCCGATTTCCGCCAATCGCTCGATTTTCTCGATCATCGCGCGGGCGGCCACCGGATCGCAAGCTCTGACCGCGTTGCGCTCGATTTCGTCTTCCGCGAACGTGCGGCATTCGATTCCGCCGACCGCCTTCGTATAGGCGACGACGGTAACGCCTCTGTGCGCCAGCAGCTTTCGGGCAACCGCTCCCGCCGCCACCCGCCCGGCCGTTTCCCTGCCCGACGCCCGGCCGCTTCCCCGGTAATCGCGGATGCCGTATTTGCGAAGATACGTAAAGTCGGCGTGCCCCGGACGAAACGAATGCTTGATGTCGTCGTAGGCGGCCGGCCGCATATCGTGATTGTGCAAAATGACCGCGACCGGCGTTCCGGTCGTTTTGCCTTCGAACACGCCCGAGACGATATGAACCTTGTCGGACTCTTTGCGCGGCGTCGTGACGGACGACTGTCCGGGCTTTCTGCGGTCCATCTGCGCCTGAATGTCGGCTTCGCACAGCTCGACGCCCGGAGTCACGCCGTCGATGACGACGCCGACGGACTCGCCGTGCGATTCTCCGAACGTCGTGACGCGAAACCGTTCCCCGAACGAACTTCCGGCCATCTGGAAAACCTCCCGCCAGTAACAAGTTGATGACCCGATTATATCGCCGTTTCCTGCAATAAAGAAAATCGGAATTTCCAGCAACACCTATAGAATGATTTTATATCAGGCGGGAAATTCGCTTCGCCGAAGCGGAGGCACCGAAGCGACGTAACCCCCCTTTGAAACGAAAAAAAGCCGACTCGGGCGATCGAATCGCTAGAGACGGCTCTTTCACGCGAACCGTTCATGCCTCGTCCGCAATCGGGATGACGATGTTCCACGTATGGTCGGCGTCGGAAAATCCGGTCTTCCCGTCCGACACGGCCGCGAACAAATGCGTCGGCCTGCCGTCCTGGAACAGCAAAAACGGCCGCTCCATGTTGCCGAGCGTCTGAACGGTGCCGTCGTCCCAGCGGATCGTTCGCGAATAGGCGCGCGGTTCGGGACACAGCCGCCAATCCCGGCCGTCCGGGGAGCAGGCGTGAATGCCTCCGTATTTTTCGCCGCACAGGTTGCCGTCCATATCTTTGGCGATCAGCTCGTAGCCATTTTCCGTTTTCCAGACGAACGGGTCCTCCAAATGAAACCGCTCCGGCGGAAAAATCGGTCCTTCGCTCACGACCCGGTAAGGTCCTTCGTAATGATCCGCGGCCGCCGCCCCGATCGTCATGCCGCCGAGCGTATTGCCCTCGTAGCGGCGCGCCTTGTATATAAGCAGAACGGAACCGTCGTCGTGGACGCAGGGAGCCGGGTTGGACGTAAGGAAGCTGTCGAATTTGCCGGGGCGCGTGTTCAGAATCGGCGCATCCAGCCGCTTCCAAGGGCCGAACACGCTGGACGAGACGGCCAATCCGATCCGCTTGTTGGCCCGCGCGACGATGCATCTCGGGTCGGACAGCCCGTAGCCGTCGCCCGGAACCGGATCGGGAAGCGGATGGGTCGAGCCCATATAATAGAGCAAATAGCGGTCGCCGAATTTGACGATATGCGGATTGTGCGTGCTGCGCCCGTCCCAATATTCCGCTCTCCTCGCGGGCAGCACGACCTCCTGGAACTCGTACGGGCCTTCCGGCCGGTCGGAGACGGCGCGCACGATTTCCGACCGGACGAGCCAGCCGGGGTGCATCGGCAGCGTTTTCGGCCAGCGCGAGGCGAACAGGTGGAAGCGGCCGTCCTCGCCCTTCACGGCCGAGCCGCACCATACCCAATAGCCGTCCATCCGAAACCCGCCGTTTTTCGGAGCCGGCATCAATCGATTATACATACGGATCAGTTCCCCCTAGATCGTACTTGCGGAAGGCATTCGGCCCACTCCGTTCCATCGTACCGAATCGGCCGTCGAAACGGGATGGACAATCCGAACTTGTTGCGCGTCGGATTTGTACGATTTTAAGATTATTGCATATTCCGCTTCCCGAGCGACCGGATGAGCCGCTCGTACGTCAAGCCGTATTTCTCCGCGATATCGCGGGCGTAGCTTTGTCCTTTCGGCCTCGACCGGCTGATTTTGTAGCTGCGGGTCGCCGTCAGATCGTCCGTCTCCGCCTCGGCGGTCAGGCTGTCGATCCGGCACCGGTCCGGCTCGTCGTTCCGTTCGTTCAGCCGATCGATGCTGCGCGCCAAGTCGTGCAGATGGGTGGCGAACAGCACGCGGCATCCCGCTTCGCGCAGGCCGAGCAGCACCTGCTCCGCGATAACCGTCGCTTCCGCGGCGCTCGTGCCGGAAAACGTCTCGTCCATCAGCAGCAAGCTGTGCTCGGTCAATCGCTCGCAAATATGCATCATTCGCCGGCACTCGTCCGCGAACCGGCCGCCCCGGACTTTATCCTCTTTATCCGGAAAATGGGCGAAAATGCGATCGACCGGACTGATGACCGCCGAAAACGCCGGAACGAACAAGCCGAGCTGGAACAGCAGCTGGGCGATCCCGACCGCCTGCACGAACACCGTTTTGCCGCCCTGGTTCGGTCCGGTCAAAATATAGATCATGCCGTCTTCGTCGAACTGCATTTCGTTCAGCACGACGCGATCGCCCGGCCCCCCGGTCTCCGGGCTTTGCTGCAGCCGCAGCGCCGTGACCGGATTGTACAGCCCGCCTACGGTAAACGTCTTGCTTTCCTTCGAGACGGCCTCGGGCTTGCAGACCGGCACGCCGCTTTCCAGCAGCCTTCGGAGCAGCGATACCCCGCCGAGCAGGAAGCGGATTTCGTCCGCCAGACCGATGCACCATTTCGTATTCGCTTTCGTATACGCGCGGATCGCCGGCCTCCAGCTTTTGAGCGACGATTTCAGCACCGTATGGAGCGTGCCGCCGACCGCTGCGCGAAATGCGGCGATTTGCTCCGGGGCAAGCCCTTTGCCGACGGCTTCGAGCGGAGCCAGGCACGTGTACCCGTCATCGCCGAAATCGACCCGAAGCAGCTTGTCGATCAGATGACCCGACCGGAACGGCTCGGTATGAATCGCCACGACGCCGGCTTCGGCCGGCCTCAGCTTCGCGTCCAAATTGACGCCGATCGTGAAGCTTTTGATGCTGCGGATGCTTTTGGCCATTTTCGCGTGCTCCGCCTTCAGCGCGCCGTAGGACTCGCTTTCGCGAATGCGCTTGACATTCGCGGCAAACGCTTTCAAGGCCGCGGACGAATAAACGCCTTCATGCTGCCGGAAAAAATCGTACAGCTTGTCGATCAAGCCGACGTACAGCTCGATTTCGGACACGCTCGTCAGCTGGTCGAACAAATCGTCGCCCCGTTCGACGTGCAGCATGTGCAGCTCCTGAATATCTTCCAGGTCCGGCAGCAGCTTTTCCAAAAATCGATACAGCGGCTCATGGTTCAAGACGTCCTCCACGACGTCGAGCCGATACCGGATGACGTCGATATCGTCGGTCAAATAGACGAGCGGATGCTTCTGGTTCGGCTTGAATTTGAACCGCTTCCGCATTTCGCCGAACAGCGTCTCCGCGGACAGCGCCGCGGCGACGTCCAAGTCCGCGGTCGGGTTTTCCGGGCTCCGGGGCGCGGCTCCTTCCGGATAAAGCAAGCTCCATTCGCGTTCCGTGGTCATGTCGGTCCCTCCTTGTCTCGATCGTTACATGAGATTGGCGCCGATCAACGAACGCAGCGGACCCGCCCCCAGGACGGAACCGATCCAAACGGCGGACGTCAGCAGATGGAGCAGCGCGAGCGAATAACCGTGCCCCCGCCAATCTCTCGATAACAAATAGTACGAAAACGACAAAAATACGAGCAGCGGCATGCTGATCATGATCAGGAAGCCGAACGACAGAAGCACGACGAAGAACAGTCCGACCCAATGCCGGAGCAGCCGGACCAGCAGCCGCGTCCGCGGCGGCCGGATGAGCAGCGGATGCCCGGGACCGTTCATGATGTCGCGGATGATAAGCTTTCGTACGAGATGCAGCATCGCCCGACCCCCAATTATTGGCACATTACCTTGATCGTACCACAGTCGTCGCCGATGCAGAAGTCATTTTCCGCTCACTAAACGGTGATGGCATCGGAACGGAACTTTTGGCAAATACTAATCGAACATTTCACGAAACGAAGGTCGATACGATGCATTCCTTTACGCCGCCGCGCGAAAACAATCGGCGCAAATTGCTGCTGAGCACGGGAATCAGCTGGCTGTTCGACGCCATGGACGTCGGCATGCTCTCGTTTATCGTCGCCGCTCTCGCCCTGGAATGGAATCTCGGTTCGCAGCAGATCGGGCTGCTGACGGCGATCAATTCGATCGGCATGGTCGTCGGCGCCGCCGTCGCCGGCTCGCTGGCCGACCAATACGGCCGTCGCGCCGTCCTCCTATGGACGCTCGTCCTGTTCTCCGCCGCGAGCGGATTGTCCGCGCTGGCCGGCAGCTTCGCGATGCTGTGCGTGCTCCGGTTTTTCGCCGGGTTCGGCCTCGGCGGCGAGCTTCCGGTCGCTTCGACATTAGTCTCCGAGTCGGTTCCGGCCCGGGATCGGGGCCGTACCGTCGTGCTGCTCGAAAGCTTCTGGGCGGCCGGCTGGATCGCCTCGGCGCTGATCGCCTACTTCGTCATCCCGCAGTACGGCTGGCGGACGGCATTCGTCATCGGCGCGCTGCCGGCGCTGTACGCCTTCTATTTGCGAAGGGCCGTCGAAGATTCTCCGCGTTATTTGAACCAACGCGGCAGGAAGCCGTCGTTCGGCGAACGGTTCGCCTCGGTTTGGTCGCCCGCCTACCGGACGTCGACCGTGACGCTGTGGATCTTGTGGTTTGCCGTCGTTTTCTCGTACTACGGCATGTTTCTGTGGCTGCCTACCGTCATCGTGATGAAAGGGTTCGATCTCGTCAAAAGCTTCGGGTACGTGCTCGTCATGACGCTCGCCCAGCTTCCCGGCTATTTTACGGCCGCTTATTTGATCGAAACGTTCGGCCGAAAATTCGTGCTCGTCGCCTACCTGCTGCTGACGGCCGCCAGCGCTCTATGGTTCGGAAGCGCGGAAACGATCGGCGGCATCGTCGGCGCGGGCGTCTGCTTGTCGTTTTTCAATCTCGGGGCATGGGGCGCCATGTATGCGTACACGCCCGAGCTGTATCCGACCTCGATCCGCTCGACCGGCGTCGGTTTCGCCAGCTCGTTCGGACGGGTCGGCGGCGTGATCGGGCCGTTCCTCGTCGGGGCGCTCGTCGCCCGGGGCACGGGCATTGCGGCGGTGTTTTACGTATTTTTCGCGGCGATCGTGATCGGGGCGTTAGTCCTGCTCGCGTTCGGCAAAGAGACGAAAGGAACCGATCCGGACCGGACGGACGGCGCGGTTGCGGGTTGATGCCCGGAAAGCCGAGGGCGGGGTTCGCCTGGGGGGCTAACGAATCGAGGCAACCTTATTTATGCCGATTTCACCCGCTGACCGATTTAACGAACCGTCGTATCGCTATAGGGCCATCCGCGCGTTAGAAAGCGCCTATTTCCGCGAAATAAGACCGTCTCGATTCGTTACGCGCGATAACCGTCCATTTTTCGGCAAATAACGATACTGAAATTCGTTACATCCCAATACGCGCAAAAAAAGGAAGCCACCGCCATTATGCTGCGGGGACTTCCTTCATCCTGCTTTTACCGATCGAAAAAGGCCGCCTTTTTTCACAAATGGGCTTTAACGGCTGCCTCCAGCTCGGCGAGCGGACGAACGCCGACGTATGTCGCGACGTCGACGCCGTCCTTGAACAATTTCAGCGTCGGGATGCTCATAATTCCGTATCGGCCGGCCGACTCCGGATTGTCGTCCACGTTCACCTTGGCGATCGTAACGGCATCGCCGATGCTGCCGCTGAGCTCCTCCAAAATGGGGGCGATGATTTTGCAAGGTCCGCACCAAGGCGCCCAAAAGTCGACGAGCACCAGCCCTTCACGGACCGTATTTTGAAACTCGGCATCCGAAACATTAACGATTGCCATCCGAATCCACTCCTTTATTTATCTATTAGTCGCTTTAACGACGTTGCCTGCGAATTAAAATCTCGGGGTGATCATCCGGCCCGGGCGACGCTCGGTATCCGGTACGGACCGATCCGGACCGGCCGAGACGAGCATGGCGCTCAGCGACTCGAACCATTCCTTGTCGTGCGTGGCGAGCGCCAGCTCGATCAAGTCGCGCAGCTGCGATTTGGCGGACGGAACATAGTCCGGCAGCTTTTTCGCTTTGGCCGTCTTCGTTTCGACGGTAGTGCCGACCGCCGCTTCGCGGTCGCTTTGCGTTACGTACACGTGCACCGTTCCGCCGGCGCCGACCGATTCCACAAACCCGATAAACTTTTCGTCCTGGGCGGTCGTGCCGCTGACCCAGTCGCCCTCTTTGAGAAGTACGATCGCATCCATTTGCTTCAGCCTCCTTGCCGATACGGCTTATCTGTCATCATTTTGATAACAGATTTATTGCAACAACTTACGCTTTCTGCTTCTGAGCCTCTCTTACACGCTCGAGCACGTCGCTAATGGTCATACGCCGCAAATGATGGAGCAGCTGCTGCTCGGCCTCGCCGAAAATGTCGTCCATCACCTCGGACATATGGCAGGCGATCATGCACGATTCGTCCGAGCTGCCGGAGCACCACGTCGGCTTCAGCGAACCGATGGACGTCGCGACGTACAGCTCGGCCAGCGTCACCGTCTCGGGGCTGCGGACCAAAATGAAGCCGCCGCCCGTTCCTTCCTTCGTCGACACGAAGCCTTGTTTCCGCAAACAGCTCATCACTTTGCGCAATCGCGACGGGTGGGTATTCACATTGCGGGCGATCGTATCGCTGGTTGCCATCCGATCCGGTCTGTACGCCAAGTACACGAGGCTGTGCACCGCAATCGTAAATTCGCTGTTCACCCTATGCGCCCCTTTCCGTTTGCTTACTGTTATTATATTGATGACAGTTTAAAAAGTCAACTGCTCATTCGCCCAAAAATCGCCATTTCGCATTCTCGTTTTCGGATAAAGCCCGCTGCGTACAACAAACATGAATATCGCTTGCGAAAAAAGAAAAGACGGCCCGTCCTTACGGCAGGCCGCATCAAGCGACAGTGCAATGCTCCCGTTCCGGTCGAAACGGACGTTCGAACGCGCGGTTCGGGAATGACGATTACCGATCCCCTTCCTTAAGCAAACCGAATCTATACCCGTATTCGTATAAGCCATAAAGCGGACCTTGCATGTAGCTTTCCGACGGATATTGCATTCGCAACAAATGGTATTGCCGCCATACGGTCGGCAACACGGCTTCGCTTCCCTTTATTCCAAGCAGAACGCAGAGCGAGCTGCGGACATAAGGAGATTTCGCCTTTTCCGCCAACTCGACGATTTCGTTAAGCGGAAAATCGGCAACTCGATTCAGATAGCGAACTCCTTGCTCGATAAAGACATCCTCATCCGTATCCCGCAACTTTTGAATGACGAAAGGGGTAACTTGTCCTTCGTATTCGAGCAATCGGTCGACCACTAACGGATAATTGATGACATCCGTGCCATGACTTAATTTCTCCATTAATACAAGCGGGTTTTGTTCCGCTCGGATTTGTTTTTCCTCCTCTTCTCCTCTCGTGATCATCTTTCGTGTCATAGAGCTTGCCAACTTTTGAAGTTCGGGCATTGTCAAATCGGCATGCAAAAGCATTGCGGCCGTTAGTTCCTGTAAAGGATGATAGTGAAAAAACCAATCGTTTACCCGCGGCGTATTCATATCTTCAAAATGCAGTCTGCGTTCGGATTCCGGCTTATTCAAACAGCACTTTTTGAATTTATTCCCGCTGCCGCATAAACAGGGATCGTTTCTTCCGAGTGCATCCAACGACATTTTCTTCAACATGGCCATGATCCAAGATCCCTTCCGTTCCAGCAAGCTTTGATAGTTGAAGTCCCGCCTTTTAGGCAACGGCTCCTCCCAAAGTCTAATTTACCATGGATTCCTTTTCCGTGTAAAAACATAACTGTTTCGGCAAGCCGATCGCGGCCTTGTCGGGTAACATAAATATGGTCAAAAAAAGGCCCGGCAGCAAATGTTTGCCGCCAGGCCTGTCGGCTTTCTCGCCTTTCCGCCGCCGGGCACCGGCAGGCGAGTACCATTCCTTCCTTGTGCAAGCTCCTTACCGCCGCTTACCGTTTCGCCTTATAAAATTCGTGATACAGCTTCATCAGCGCCCGCTTCTCGATGCGAGATACGTACGAGCGCGAAATGCCGAGCTCCTTGGCGATTTCCCGCTGCGTCCGCTCCTCCCCGCCGTGCTCCAGGCCGAACCGGCCGACGACGACCTCTTTTTCCCGGTCGTCCAGTATGTCGAGATTTTTATAAATTTTCGACTTTTCGATTTTCAGCTGCACTTTGTCCACGACATCGTCGGCTTCGGTGCCGAGAATATCGATGAGCGTAATTTCGTTGCCCTCTTTGTCCGTGCCGATCGGATCGTGCAGCGATACGTCCTTGCGCGTTTTTTTCAGCGAACGCAGGTGCATCAATATTTCGTTCTCGATGCAGCGCGCCGCGAACGTCGCCAGCTTCGTCCCTTTATCGGGGGAGAACGATTCGATCGCCTTAATCAAGCCGATCGTGCCGATCGAGATCAAATCCTCCAAATCTTCTCCCGTATTGTCGAACTTTTTGACGATATGGGCGACGAGACGCAAATTATGTTCGATGAGCAAATTTCGGGAGTGCGCGTCTCCGGCCTCCATCAGCTTCAAATGCTTCATTTCTTCCTCTTCCGTAAGCGGCTGGGGGAAGGCGTTGTTCTTGACGTACGAGACGAGGAGCATTAATTCCTTAATGAATAACGCGATGGTGGCAAAAAATCCGGGCACTTCTGTCACCCCTTATGAAGAGTTAGTAACAGTGTATGTGGGCGCGCGCCCAGCCGTGCCTGTACGGGGGAAAAATAGCGTCCGTCCGGGAAGGAAGGGCGCTTCGATAAATCGCTTTTCGAAAAGGGCAATCCGGAAGAAACGCGTCCGCCGCCACTACCGCCGACGGCGGCGCCTTCGCGCAGATAGTGCTCCTACGAGCACTATATCCGCTCCTTCGCTGTGCGGACGGTCGTGCTCTTTCGCGCACTATCCGGGCCGCTCCCTCCGCCGGCGAACGGCAAACAGGGGAGCGCCCGTTCGGCGCTCCCCTGTTTTGCTGCCTCCTACCTGCTATACGTTCACCGTCGCCCCCGAGCGCGCGTTCGGCAGCGTGACGGTAACCTCGTGTTCCCGTCCGTCGTCGACGAGCGGCACGTACGGCTCGCCGCCCTCCTCCGGCTCGATCGTCGAGCCGTCGACCGTTACGCTCCCGGAGCTTCCTCCGGGCGCATCGCTCCCCGCCGCCAGCACCGTAATCCGGTACGACGACTCGCCGAACCGGTACCGCACCGTGAAGGACGGCCAGTCGCGCGGCACGGTCGGACGGACGTACAGCTTGTCGGCTTCGCGGCGCAATCCGAGAATCCATTCGACGCCCGCCTGATACATCCAGCCGGAGGCGCCGGTATACCATGTCCATCCCGCTCTGCCCGCCACCGGCTCCCGCGTGTATACGTCGGCCGCCATGACGTACGGCTCTCCGGCGTATTGGCGCACTTCCGAAGGGCTGCGGGCGTGGTTGAGCGGGTTCAGCATCTGGAACAGCTCGTACGCTTTATCCCCGTCGCCCAGCTTGCTCCAGGCGATAATGCTCCAGATGACGCCGTGCGTATACTGCGCGCCGTTTTCCCGGATGCCCGGCGGATAGCCTTGAATATAGCCCGGACTCGGCTCGGTCCGGTCGAACGGAGGCGTCAGCAGCCGCGCGACGGACAAAGTCCGGTCGACCAGCTCGCGGTCGAACGATTGCATCGCCTGCTTCGCCCGTTCCAGCGGGGCGGCGTCGGACAATACCGACCACGATTGCGCGATCGCGTCGATGCGGCATTCGTCGCCTTCGACGGTGCCGAGCCACGCTCCCTCGTCGGTATAGGCGCGCCGGTACCATCCGCCGTCCCACGCGTGCTTGTTCGCCGCCTCCCCGATCGACTTGGCCCGCTCCCGGTACAGCTCGGCGCGGCCCGCGTCTCCTTTCAGCTCGCACATGTCCGCAAACTTGCGGAGCACGTCGCATAAAAACCAGCCGAGCCATACGCTTTCGCCTTTGCCTTCGTCGCCGACCGAGTTCATGCCGTCGTTCCAGTCGCCGATGCCCATCAGCGGCAGGCCGTGCTCCCCGAGCCGCGACGCCCGTTCGATCGCGCGCACGCAATGCTCGTAAATCGACGCCGACTCCGGGGAAATAACGGTTTCCTCGTACCGTTCGTGCTCGTCGTCCGCCAGCTCCTCGCTGGCGATAAACGGCGCGATCTGCGTCAATATATCGGCGTCTCCGGTATGAACGACGTACCGGGAGACGGCGTACGGCAGCCACAGCAGATCGTCCGTATAGCGCGTCCGGATGCCCCGGCCGGTTTCTTCGTGCCACCAATGCTGAACGTCGCCCTCGACGTATTGATGCGCCGCATGCAGCAAAATTTGACGGCGCGTCAGCTCGGGGGCCGTATGCAGCAGCGCGAGCGAATCTTGCAGCTGGTCGCGGAAGCCGTACGCGCCCCCGGCCTGGTAAAAGGCGGTCCGCGCCCACATCCGGCACGACAGCGCCTGGTACAGCAGCCAGCCGTTCAGCAGGACGTTCAGCTCTCGGCTCGGCGTCTCCGCCTCGATCTGGCCGAGCGTGCGGGACCAAAACCGTTTCACGTCCGCGAGCGCGGCGTCGCAGCTTTCGCCCGTCGAGTGACGGCGCACGAGCTCGAGCGCCGCTTCCTTGGAATCGCTCGCGCCGAGGAGCACGTACGCTTTGCGGACGGCCCCCGGCGGAACGGTCAATCTCATCCGGACGACGCCGCAGCTGTCCGCGAACGCGCCGTCCGCGTTCGACAGCTTGTCCCGCCGCATGCCGTTGGGCAAAGCGATCGAGCCGGTACGGCCGATAAACTCGGCGCGGTCCGCCGTAAACGTCACCCGCGGCGCCGGCTCGTCCGGCAGCGGTCCGCTTCCGCCGTCCGGCGAATCGGCGTGCATGTGCAGGAATGCGACCGCGTCGCGGAACGTTTCCTGGTACCGATTCGCGGCGAGCAGCGAGTTCGTCTCCGCATCCCATTCGGCGACGATGTACGGAGCGTTCGCTTTCCGGCTGACGCCGAGCACCCAGCCGCAGTAATAGGCGACGGACAAGGTGCGCGGCGCGGAGCCCGTATTTTCCAGCTCGAGGGCGATCACTTTGAGCGGATCCTCCTTGTGCACGAAAACGGTCATCTCGTGCCGGATGCCCCTCGTATGCCGCGTAAACCGCGTATAGCCGAAGCCGTGAGCCGCCTCGAACGCGCCTTGGCCGAGCGCAGGAGCCGGGGAAGCGGTCCATACGTCGCCGCCGGCTTCGTCCCGGATGTAGCAAGCTTCGCCCGGCGTGTCGAGCACCGGGTCGTTCGACCACGGCGTCAGCTTGAACTCCCGGCTGTTGCGCCACCACGTATAGCCGGTGCCGAGCTCGGTGACGAGGGTGCCGAAATGCGGATTCGCCATCACGTTGCTCCATGGCGCGGACAAATAGCTGCCGTCCCGCATCAAGATCCGGTATTCGCGCCCGTCCGGGGCGAAGCCGCCCCATCCGTTGTACAGCAGCAGCGCGTCCGGGTTCGTGCCCGCGGCCGAATCGAACACGCCCGCGCGGGCGGGAGGCGCGGCTTCTTCCTTCCCGCCTACCCTATCGCCGTCCCCTGTTCCGGCTCCACCGCGCGTACGCATTCCCGTTTCCGTTCCCGCATCCGGCACAGAAGCCGATTCCGGTTCGGGACGAAGCCGGAACTCCGGCGGCAGCCCTTCGATCGTCGGCAGCTCGCCCGCCGGCCGCGCATCGCCGGATGCGGCGGAGCGGCCGCGCCGGGCCGGACGGACGGCGAGCTGCGCCTTGAAGCTCGGCCCGTCCGCGCGCAGCGTCAGCCGGGCGACGGCGGCGAGCAAATTCGCCTGCTCCGCCGTCAGCGAGTCGGCCATGACCGGGTAGACGCCGCCGGGCGCGGGGACCGCTTCGTTCGTCTGATCGACGGCGCGGCGCAGCGCGTCCAGAACGTCCTGGTAATAGCCCCCGGCCGTCTCGATCAGGAAAACGAGATCGAAGCCGATTCCTTTTTTGCGCAAATACGTATGGCCGGCAAGCGCCTTGAGCGCAAACGGCATTTGGCTTTTGTCCTGCAGCCTGACGAGCGCGATCGGCAGGTCGCCGGATATGCCGAGCGGCCAAAGTCCGGATTGGCCGGCCGTATTCGCGGCGATCGCCGCTACCCGCTCTTTGCGCAGCGGCGCCTCGTAGAGCAGACGGCCGGCCATCCGGTGGAATTCGGCCGCCTCGAGGGCGCTAATATGCTGATGCCGCAAATCGATGCGGCTGTGCGTCCATGCGAGCTGAAACGCCTGCTCCGCCTGCGTCTCGCCGCACAGCTCGGCCGCCGCGGCGAGCGCTTCTTCGCGGCTGTACGCCGCGCCGGTCACCGCGAACAGCTTGACCGTCTCGCCCGGCCCGACGGAAACGCGCCGCCGCATGACGAACGCGGGATCGAGCACCGCGCCCGTCGTTCCGGAAAGCCGGAGCGACAAGCCGGCCGGGGCGGCCAGCGTGTGTCCCCGCCCGATAAAGCCGGAGCGGCTCGTATCGAACTCGACGGGACCGATCGTCCGGCAGCCGGCGGACAGGCGATGCACCGTCCATTTCGCCCGCTCCTTGCCGTCCCGCGGCCGCC
The DNA here is from genome assembly GCF_036577625.1 of Paenibacillus sp. GYB003. NCBI lineage: Bacteria > Bacillati > Bacillota > Bacilli > Caryophanales > Paenibacillaceae > Paenibacillus > Paenibacillus sp. GYB003. The sequence goes on from NZ_JARBDC010000013.1 coordinate 24,044, forward strand.
GGTACGCAAGCAGCTGCTCGCCCTGCTCGTCATACTCCGTCTGCACGAACAGCTTGCTGAACGCCGGGTGAGCGTCGTCCGCCGCCGGGGGAGCCAGCGCGATCTCCGTATACGACGTCACCTCGAACACCCGCGCCTCGTCGCCGCCGTTCGTGATGGACAGCCGGCGAAGCTCGCAGTTCCGGCCCGGCGGCACGCAAATTTCCAGCTCCGTGGCGATCGCCCCGTCGCGCCGCGTAAAGACCGCCTTGTCCAGCGAAAACTGCGCCCCGCTCTCGTCCGCCGGCTTCCGGCAAGGCTCGAATGCGGGCGACCAAACCGTTTCGGCGGACAAATCGCGAATGTACAAGCAGCTGCCGGGCGTCTCCGCGACCGGATCTTCGTGCCAGCGCGAAACGGCGTTCCCTTCCCAGCGGCTGAAGCCGCCCCCGCTTTCGGTAACGACCGTCGTAAACGTGCCGCTCGACAGCACGCACGTCTCCGGAGCCTCGGCAAGCTGCCTGTATTCGTGCAGCGGAACGCGGGTTCCGAGAAGCGGCTCCTTCGCGCGCTCCCGATATGGCGCGGCGGTATGCTTGATGATCGCCGGCTTGTCGGGCAGCCGTTCCTGGAGCAGCAGCTCGGCGGCCTGCACCCGTTTGTCCGCGTGGAACCGGTCGATCATCGAGCGGGGCAGCAGCATGTTGCCGAGCGTCAGCTGGCTCATGCCGAGATGATGCGCCATAAAGCTGCGCACGACGACATGGCCGCGGTCGGCCGGCATCCGGGCGGCGGTAGCGTCGATCGCCTCGTAAAAGCCGTACGCGCCCCGGGCGCCCATCGCCTCCATCCGCCGCAGCGACGCAAGCGATTCGCGCGGCTCGAACGGGAGCGCCATGATCGCCGCGTACGGAGCCAGCACGAGATCGTTTTCGAGCCCCCGCTGAAATCCGAGACCGGGTACGCCGAACGCGCGGTATTGGTAATTCATCGCATAGTCGAACGCGTAATAGCCGGACTCGGAAATGCCGAACGGCACCCCGCGCAGCCGGGCGTACTCGATCTGCTTCCGTACGACTCCGCGGTAAGCGGCGTCCCATACGGTATGCCGGTACGTGCGCATGAGCAGCGAAGGCATCAAATATTCGAACATCGTCCCGGACCACGACAGCAGCGTCGGCCGGCGGCCGGCGCGAACCATCGCTCTCCCGAGCTTGAACCAGTGCGATACCGGCGCTTGACCGAAGGCGATCGCCAAAAAGCTCGCCTGTCTCGCCTCCGAAGCGAGCAAGTCGTACAAGATCGCTTCCCGGCGGTTCAGCCCCACGTGATAGCCGAGCGCGAACAGCTGCGCGCTTTCGTCGTACAGCGGGCGGAAATCCGTCCCGCGGACGATCGCCTCGATCCGGTCCGCCAGCGCCCCGGCCCGGACCCGAAGCTTGCCGTCCCGCTCGCCGTCCCGTTCGCCCCATTCCAGAACGCCCTGCTTCAGCGCGATCAAATAGGCGATGAAGTTGCCGGAATCGACCGTGGACACGTATACGGGCGGCAGCGGCTCGAGCGTTCGCGTATCGTACCAGTTGTACAAATGGCCGGACCATTTCTCCATCTTCTCGATCGTGGCGATCGTGCGCTCGATCCGGTCCAGCATGCCCGCCGTATCGATAAATCCGAAATCGCGGGCGGACAGCGTACAGGCAAGCATCAAGCCGATATTGGTCGGCGACGTCCGGTGCGCGACGCCGTTCGGCGGTTCGATCTGCACGTTGTCCGGCGGCAGGAAGCGGTCTTCCGCCCCGGCGAAATCCTCGTAATATTGCCAAATGTGCCGCGCCAATTCGCGAAGCCGTTCGCGGTCCGCCTCCGTCAGCTCGCTCCGCTCCGTAGCGGGGGCGCCGTTCAGCCAGCGCACGGCGACGGGCGCCAGCAGCCACAGGACGGCCAGCGCGAGCGACGTCCAGCGCAAGCCGGCCGGCGTCGCCGCCAGAGCGGCCGCGGCGAACAGAAGCGCGCACAGAGCCCCGCCGCGAAAGCCCATGATGGCCGACCGCGATCCGGCGCTGCTGCGCCGCTCGACCTCCGCCGAGCTCGTCCATTCGAGCAGCTTCTTCTTGCTTACCGTCAGCCGGTACAGCGTGCGCGCGATCGCGTCGGCCATGACGACCGCCTGGTACGGCAGCGTGACGAGCAGCACGAGCGATTGGCCGAACGCCGTCACGATCGACAGCGGCGAACGCGCGAGCCGCACCGGCGCAAGCAGGCAGCGCACGACCGTCAAGCCGAGCGTAACCAGCGCGATCGCCGACAGGGCGATGCCCGCGCCGCCGGACAGAAGCGCGCCGACGAGCAGCAGCGCGAACAAGGCGGGCTGCAGCAGACTGCGCCGCATGTTGTCGACGATTTGCCAGCGGGTGAGCAGCGACAGATCGACCGGCCGCGGACTGCCGCAGCGGTCGGACATCTTCGGGGCGAGCCAGCACAGCAGCTGCCAGTCGCCGCGCACCCACCGGTGCAGCCGGCGCTGGTACGATTGAAACGTCGCCGGATGCCCGTCGACCACTTCGATATCCGACAGCAGCCCGCCCCGGAGGAAGCCGCCCTCCAGCAAGTCGTGGCTGAGCACCCGGTTGTCCGGAATGCGGTCGTTCAGCACTTGCCGAAACGCATCGACGTCGAATATGCCCTTGCCGGTAAAAATGCCTTGGCCGAACGCGTCCTGGTACGGGTCCGATATCGCGAACGCATACGGATCGATGCCGGGCTTGCCCGACCACAGCTTGGCAAGCCGCGAAGCCGATACGGCTTCGTAGCTGATGCCGACCCGCGGCTGCAGCACACCGTAGCCTTCCGCCACGCGCGTCCCCGCCTCGTTCAGCCGGGCCCGGTTGAACGGCAGATGCATCGTGCCGATCATGCGCTGAGCCGCGCCGATCGGCAGCTCCGTATCCGCGTCGAGCGTGATGACGTAGCGGAAGCGAGACAAATTCGCGCAGTCGCCCACGATGCACGAATAGCTCGTCGCTTCGCTCCCGCGCAGCAGCTCCACGAATTCGACAAGCTTGCCGCGTTTTCGCTCCCAGCCCATCCACACTTGCTCCGAATCGTTCCATCGGCGGGCGCGCTGAAACAAATAAAACGGCCCTTTCCCGGTAGCCGGATCGCCGTACGTCCGGTTGAGCCGCTCGATGCGGCGTCGCGCCGCCTCGACGATCGGCCCGTCCGCCGCGTCGCGTTCGGCGGCGGCGTCCGGGAAATCGCCGAGCAGCGCGTAGGCGACGTTCGGGTCCATCGTCGCCAAATAATGCAGCTCCAGCCGGTCCGCCATCTGCTCCGCTTCTTCGGGATTCGACCAGATGACCGGGATGACCGTGATCGTCGCCGCGTCGGCGTCGATGCCGCTCGAATAATCGTAGCGAAGCAGCGGCCGCCCCGTAAACAGACGTCCGATCAAGCCGTGTACGATCGCCACCGTCCATTCGCTGACCGGTATCGCCAGCGCGGCCGCGGCGGCGATCCATGCGCCGATGCCGGGAAGGCCGCCGGCCGAGGCTGCGCCGAGTACGGTCAGCGCGAGCAAACCGGCGAACAGCGCCGCCATGAAGGTTACGTACGCCCCGGCCTCGGTGCGCGCGATCGTCAGCGCCGACGTCCGCTTCGGCCGGCCGCACTCGCGAAGCGTACGGAGCAGCAGCCGCCGTCCGGCGGGCTCAAGCAAGTAGTAGGCGGCAAAGCACGTACGCGCCGGCAGCTCCTCGCCCCGACCGGCGGCGTTCTCGCTCCCCCTGCCGTCCTCCGCGCCCGGACGTTCGGCGAAATGCCGGTCCGCCAGCCGGACGGCCTGCTCCGCGACGACGTTTTCCGGCATGCCGTACTTCCGCGACAGCCGTTCGACTTGCGCGCGAAGCGTGCCGCGGCTCGTCGGGTCCATCCGCGCATACGTGCCCGCGGCCTCTTCGGCCAGCGTCCGCTCGACGACGCATACTTTTCCGAACGAAGCGTCCCACCGGGCGCGGGTCAGCGTACGCAGCGCCTGGATCAAATTGCCGGCCATCCATTCGTAGGACGCCTGCAGCTGGTGTTCGTACAGCGTAATCCGGTTCAGGCTCTCCGCGCCGTTATCGAGCTTGCACAGCAGCCAGCTGCGAACCTCGCCCGCCTCGTCGGCCCATTCGTTCAGCCGGCCGACCAAATGAACGATGACCGGAGCGGACAGCGGAATCGTATGGCCGGCCGCGTCCAGCGCCTCCTTCAGCCTGCCGGCGTCCGGCTTGCGTCCGCCGTTCTCGAACGGCTCCAGCAGCTTGTCGACTTCGGCGAACGCGCGCCGTCTTTCGCGGATATCGCGCATCAGCTGCGCCAGCTTGCCGACGGCCGCCATGCGCATCGTCAGCGGAACGGCGCCGGTCTCCGCGATCGTCAGCACGGCGATCTCCTGGTACGCGAGCAAAAAACGCACGAGCGCCTCTTCGTCCAAAACGCCGTCCGTCAGCGTCAAAAATTCCGAGCAGAGCGCCTGGACCCGCGGCTCCGTCCCCGGCAGCAGCCGGGGCAGCCGGCGCGCCGCCCGTTTCGCCAGCGCCGTCCGCACCGTGAACGCTTCCGCCTCGATGAAATCGGCGTGATCGAGCAGCCATTGCTCGGCCGGCTGCAGGGCGGACGGCTCGATCCGCTTCAGCTCGGACGCGAACTGCCGCAGCGAATCCAGATTGCGGCGAAACGACCGCCACATCGACGCGGTCGAAAGGGCGGAAGGTTGACCGGGATGATGAATAAGAGCCAGCTCACGCGCTTGTTGTTCCAATTGCTCGACTGTTGGAATCATGAGTCCCCCTTAATCCGATAGATCATACGATCGCTGATTTGAGTAATATTCCCAATTTATCGGAAAAATATGAGAGGAACGCGCGAATCGGGCGAAACCGTGTCGAAACGAAGCGGCCGGAACGAACTCGCGGTCAAGGCGCCGGTTTACCCGTCATAGGCTGACGGACTTGCTCGGAAATGCCGTAAGACGATTTTGACGGCAGCGATATCGCAGCTAAAATTTCTCGCAATGCGAGACATTGTATTCAAAAATTCGAACTTCCGCCATACAAATTATGGTATAGTAATCACGAAGACGACTTATCGCCCCGCCCGATGCGCGGGCGCTGGAATCAATCGTTCCGAATTCGTTTCATCCGAAAGGGGAAATCGTTTCATGCCGACGATACGCGTATTGAAGCACGACGTCCTGTACAAGGACGGCCGGTACAACTCGTTTCCGAGCATCGTCCGCCTCGCGGACGGCTCCTTCCTGCTCGGCTTCCGGCAGGCGCCGGACCGGAGCGCCCTGGGCAGCGTTACCCATGTCGACCCTTCCTCGAAAGCGGTTACAATCCGCTCGGCGGACGGAGACCGCTGGAGCGGCGAAGCGAGCGTGCTGTACGACGATTTTTTTTACGGCGTCCAGGACCCGTGCCTCAATGTATTGAACGACGGCAGCCTGCTCGCCACCTGCTTCATGTGGAAGGTGTACGACAAGGAGGATGCCCCCGCCCGGGATACCGGCATTTGGCACAACGTGTACGACCGTTGGGCGGCCCGGAATGTCGGCTGCTTCTCGCTCCGGTCGACCGACAACGGCCGGTCGTGGGACCGTCCGATCCCGTTTCCGATCGCGGATATGGCGATTCGCGGAAACTGCGTCCAGCTTCCGGACGGCTCGGTATTGGCGCCGCTGTACGGCAAACGAGGCGACACGTTCGACGTCGTCGTTGCGCGCACGACCGATCGCGGGGCGACCTGGTCGGAGCTGGCGACGATTCCCGCGGCGGACGGGTACCATTTTCACGAGCCGAACCTTTACCGGACGCCGTCGGGCAAGCTGGTCCTGTTTACGCGCAGCCTGAAAAAGCTGCGGGAGCCCGGCGAGAAAGCGTCTCCCCTGTTCACCGCGGAATCGGCCGACGGCGGGCTGACGTGGAGCGAGCCGGCGAAGCATGACATTTTCTCGCCGAGCCCGTTCCATCTGCTGAGACTGAAGGACGACCGCGTCCTGCTCTCTTACGGCTACCGGCATCAGCCGTTCGGGGTGCGCGCCATCGCGCTCGATCCGGAATGCGCGAACATCGATGCGGCCGAGGAGACGGTCGTCCGGGACGACGGGCTCGGCGGCGATATCGGCTATACGAGCGCGGCGCAGCTGGAGGACGGCCGGGTGCTTATCACGTATTACTATTACGGCGACGACTCGCTGCGCTATATCGCCGGATCTTACGTGAGCGTCGATTCGTAACCGCGATCGTCCGCGGGCTCGCCGCCTGCGCGTAAACCAAAAAGCTTCCGTTCCCGGGGCGCCGAATCGGCCCGCGGAGCGGAAGCTTTTGTCTTGTCCGCGAATCGCGGACGATTTTTTTTACGATATGCATGCGGCTTGCACCCGATTCGACTGCTCCCCTTTGACCGGAAGCTTCAGCTCGATCGTCGTCCCTTTCTTTTCCGCGCTGTTGATCGTCAGCGTCCCGTGATGCTGCTCGACGATCCGATAGCTGATCATCAGCCCGAGTCCCGTTCCGTTCGTCTTCGTCGTCAAGAACGGCTCGCCGAGCTTGCTTACGATCGTCTCGGGGATGCCTTCGCCCTGATCTTTGATTTTGATGCTGACGTGCTCGCAGCCGAGCGGTTCGGCGGTAATGACGACGTTTCCGCCGCCCGGCATCGCTTCGATCGCGTTTTTGATCAGGTTGATGAACACCTGCTTCAGCTGATTTTCGTCGCAGTAAATGTCCGGCAGCGCCTTGCCCGCTTTCGACACGAGGTTGACGTTCATCATGACGGCCTGATGGTTCAGCACCGAGACAACGTGGTCGAGCATGCCGGTTACGCTGCTGTAGCCGAATTGCGACATTTGCGGCTTCGCGAGCGTCATAAAGTCGCTTACGATCAGGTTGATCCGCTCCAGCTCCGCCAGCATCGTATCGTAGTAAAACGTGTCTTCCTTCGTTCGGGATTTCAGCAGCTGCGTAAATCCTTTGAGCGACGTAAGCGGGTTGCGGATTTCGTGGGCGAGGCTCGCCGCCAGCTGTCCGAGCATCGACAGCTTTTCCGAGCGGATCATCATTTCCTCGGCCCGCTTGCGGTCGGTAATGTCGCGGAGAACGGTCAGCGTGACCGTCTTGCCCATATAATGATGGATGCGGATGCACGATATTTCCGCCTCGATCAGCTGGTCGTCGCAGCAAATGATCGGATACTCCCGGAACGAGGACGGCTCGTCCGTCTGCATCACTTTCCGCCACATCTTTTTCGCCGACTTGCCATGATCCGGGTGAATGAACTGGAACAGGCTTTTGCCGATCAAATCCGATTCCGAAGCGGCGCGGAACAGCTTCATCGCCGATTTGTTGACGTAGATCAGAACGCCCTCGTCGCTGACGACGATCGGCTCCGGCAAAAATTTGATCAGCCTCTGGTACCGCCCGGCGCTTTCGCGAAGCGCTTCCTCGACCTCGATCTTGTACGTGACGTCCTGGAACGTGCCGAGCAGCGACGGCTTTCCACGGTACGTCGTGCAGGTGAAAAGACCTTCCAGGTGAACGAGACTCCCGTTCTTCTTTACGCCTCTGACGGAAAACGGGTACGTGGACAGCCGTCCCTCCAACGTTTGCAAAGCGATTTCCTGCAAGCCGGCCTGATCTTCGGCGTAGATGAACGTCTCCAGCGTCGCCTGCATCGCCTCCTCGCCGGTATAGCCGAACATGGCGGTAAAGTACGGATTGGCGTACACCATTTTATGGTCCTGATACAAGTAAACGCCGGTCATGGCGTTTTCGACCAAGCATTCGTACAGCGGCTCCGTTTCCGGCAAAGACTGCCTTCTCGGGTTCGTCGCTTCGCGCAGCAGCAGCTGCACGGATGAGCCGCTACGGGTCACGATCGGAACGACTTTCGCTTCGACCTCGATCAGCGAACGATCGAGCCGGATCAGCTTCATGACTATCGTATCGGACGGCGATTCGCCGGCGAGCAGCTGCTCGATATAAGCGGCCAGATCGATCGGGCGCCCTCCCCCGATAAAGTCGAGAAAGCATCTCCCCTTCAACGACTCGGCCGACGGCGCGCCGAGCAGCCCGGCAGCGGCGGGATTCGCGTAAAATACGTCGTAATCGTCGAGCGCGACGATCGGCTCGGGCGAAAACTGCACGAGCTGGCGATACCGTTCCTCGCTTTCCGACAAGTGCTTCTCCGTTATTTTTTGCCGCGTGATGTCCCGCTCCACGCCGACGAGCGCCACGACGTTTCCATCGTCGTCCATCACGGGCGACAGCGTCACGCTGGCGTGGAACAGGCTTCCGTCCTTCCGCAGCTTCATCGTCTCGTAACCGTTTACATAACTACCGGACAGCACTCTTCGATGCAGCTCTCGCGATTCTTCCAGCAGATGAGGCGGCGTCATCGGCATCGTCGCGCCGATAATCTCATCCCTCGACCAGCCGTGCAGCGTCTCGAACGCCCGATTGACATCGATTACTTTTCCTTCCAAATCGACGATAACAATACCGTCGCTCGTCCAGCTCATAAACGACGCCAACAGAGCTTTGTACATATTCCCGGTATAGCTCGAGCTTTTTGGCATTAGAACGTCATCCCTCTATTTGTTAGGAATCGTCGCATTGTGACAATAGTTAGACATAAACGCGCGAATCCCTGCCTGCCGCCCATTTTTTTTACCGATAATTTATAAAGGCGGATGCCGAAGGTCGCCGGTCGGGCGCAATCGTGCGAAGCGTCCGCCGCGCATGCTATAATGAACGTATTCCAGCATCCGGGGGGCAGCCAAAGCTTTGAAAATTCATATCGTAGCCGGCATTTTGATCGGATATTTCAACGCGGCATGGTCGATGGTATTCGTTGCCGCCTTGTTATGGGGCGTTTTTTTCTGCGCGTTCATGCTTCGGTCGTACAAAGGACGCAAGGAGCAGTATATGGACAAGCTGAAGTCGCTCGGCAAGGAGAAGCAGTTCGGGCTTGCCCTGCGGCACGCTTATTACGTCAACGAATTCGTGAGCGCAACCGGCATTTCGTATCTAATCGGCATGGTCGTCTATTCGGTGAAAAGCGCGATGTAGATCTCGCGGCACGCCGCAAGCAAGCGCGATCCCCGGTTCCTCCGCAATGGCGGGACCGGGGATCGCGCTTGCCGCTGTTATGGAATTGTCCGCTTTACACCCAGGTGCTGTCCGCGTCCATCGGCATCGGCTCGGGCGAAGCGCATTTGCTCTTCATCTCGTAATGCCGCCCTTCGTTCGCCGCGTCATGGAAGCCGTGCATCGCGTCGAGCACATGGAACGCCAGCTCGCCGCTCGCCCGGTGCGGCCGGTTTTCGGCGATTGCGAGCGCCATGTCGAGCGCCCCGACGCTGCGGCTGTTTTCGGCGAAGCCGTGCGTCAGCGGAATGTCGCCCCACTCTTTGGCGCCGATGCGCCGGAACCGCACCGGACCGCCGAACGTGTTCGGATCCGGGACGCTGAGCGTTCCCGCGCTGCCGTATATTTCGATCCGCGGCAAATTGGCGCCGCCCATCACGTCGAAGCTCGTGATGATCGTTCCGACGGCGCCGGATTCGAATTCGAGCAGGCCGGCGATATGGGTCGGGATGTCCACCTGAATCATTTCGCCGTATTTGGCCTGGCTCGTAATGCGCCGCTCGGGGAAGCTCGTTTTCGTCATGCCGGCCACCTTCGCGATCGGGCCGAGCATGGCGACGAGGGCGGTCAAGTAATACGGTCCCATGTCGAACATCGGGCCGCCGCCGGTTTTATAGAAAAAGACCGGGTCCGGATGCCATCCTTCCGGCCCGCGCGACATCATGAACGCGGTCGCCGCCAGCGGCTCGCCGATCCAGCCGTCGCGGATCAGCTTGATGCACGTCTGAATGCCGCCGCCGAGAAACGTATCCGGCGCGCAGCCGACGCGCAGGTTTTTCTCCTTCGCCAGCTCGAGCAAGCCCCGCCCGTCTTCCCGCGTGACGGAAAGCGGCTTCTCCACGTAGACGTGCTTGCCGGCGAGCAGCGCCTTCCGGCACACTTCGGCATGCGCCGCCGGAATCGTCAGGTTGATGACCATGGCGATTTCCGGATCGGCGAGCAGCTCGTCGACGGAGCAGCTTTTCGGTACGCCGAATTCCTCGGCGCGCGCCTGCGCGCGGCCGACGTCCAGGTCGGCGCACGCCACGACCTCGAGTCCGCGGTACAGCTTGCAGTTTTTGAAATAGATGGCGCTGATGTTGCCGCAGCCGATAATGCCTACCTTCACCTTTTCCATATTACGGGTCCCCTCCGCCCTTATTGTTGGCTGTCCGCCATGCCGGTGTAGCCCGCGGCTCCGGCGCCGTTCGCGGCCGCTTGCTCCGCCTCCGCGAAGCGTTTGCCTTCCGCCGCCCACAAAAAGCCGCGCCGCATCATCAGCTTCACCTGCGGCATGTCGATAATGTCGGCTTTGTGGCCGAGCGAGCAATAGTAGACGCGGCCGACGCCCCACCGCTTCGTCCAGACGACCGGCATATCGACCGCCTTGTTGAGCGAATGCGGTCCGGGCACGACCGGAAAGCGGGTCGTCGCCAGCACCTCGACGGCCGGATCGACGTGCAAGTAATACTGCTCGGTTTTGACCGTAAAGTCGTCGATGCCTTGCAAAATCGGGCTGGAGCTGCGCTTGATCCGCACCGTATACTCGACGCCGTCGTTGCCGGGGTGGGCGACCCACTGCCCGCCGGTCATAAACTGCCAGTCGACGTTCGTGCGGAACGCGTCGCACATGCCGCCGTGGCAGCCGGCGAGGCCGACGCCGCTCTGCACGGCCGCCGACACGTTTCTCGCCAGCTCCTGCTCGATCTGGCCCATCGTCCATACCGGCACGATCAGGTCGAGACGTTTCAGCTTCTCCGCATCGGCGAACGATTGCAGCGTATCGGACACTTCGACCGCGAACCCTTCGCTCTCCAGCACGTCGCGAAATATTGCCGCGACCTGCTCCGGCTCGTGTCCGAGCCAGCCGCCCCATACGATCAACGCCTGCTTCGCTTTCGTCATAAACGCGGCACCTCCCTCACAGATCGTCCGGCCGTACCCAGCGCTTCTGCTCGATCGAGCGCTCCACGGCTTCCAAAACGGCCTGACATTGAACGCCGTCGTGGAAATTCGGCACAGGCTGACGATTTTCCTGCAGCGCTTCCAATAATTCCACCGTCTCGTGGATGAACGTATGCTCGTAGCCGATCGTATGGCCCGGGGGCCACCACGCGTCGGCATAGGCGTGGGCGGGGTCGGTCGCCAGCACGCGGCGGAACCCCTGCACGTCGGCGTCGTCGCCGGCGAAGTAAACGTGCAGCTCGTTCATCCGCTCGAAGTCGAACTTGACGCTGCCGAGGCTGCCGTTCACCTCGAACGAATTCGTGCAGCGGTGGCCGCCGGCGAAGCGGGTCGCCTCGAAGCTGCCGAGCGCGCCGCACGCGAACCGGGCCATGAACAGCGTCGCGTCGTCGACCGTCACCGGCCCCTTCGCCCCGCCCGTCCCGCCGGTCGCGCTGAGTCCCGTCATCGAGCCCGGCAGCGGCCGCTCCTTGACGAACGTCTCGCTCATCCCGATCACTTCCGTCATCTCTCCGACGAGATAGCGCGCCATGTCGATCAGATGCGCGCCGAGATCGCCGTGGGCGCCCGAGCCCGCGACGTTTTTGTCCAGCCGCCAGACGAGCGGAAAGTCGGGGTCGATGATCCAATCCTGCAAAAACGCGGCGCGAAAATGGTAAATGCGCCCGAGCCGGCCTTCGTCGATCAGCTTCTTCGCCAGCCGCACCGCCGGCGCGAACCGGTAATTGAAGCCGATCATATGCTTCACCCCGGCCGCTTCCGCCGCCGCGAGCATTTGTCTCGCGTCCGCCAGCGTCAGCGCGAGCGGCTTCTCGCAAAACAGATGCTTGCCCGCCTCCGCCGCCGCCAGGGCGATTTCTTTGTGCGCGTCGCTCGGCGCGTTAATGTCGACGAGATCGATATCGTCGCGGCGGACGAGCTCCCGCCAGTCGGTAACCGCTTCCTCCCAGCCGAACTGCCGGGCCGCCCGCCGTACGCCTTCCTCGTTTCGCCCGCAGATCAGTTTCATGACGGGCCGCGGCGCATCCGGAAAAAACATCGGAATATCGCGATATGCGTGGCTGTGCGCTTTCCCCATAAATTTGTAGCCGACCATGCCGATACGAACTTCGTTCATCGCGGGTGCCTCCTCCTTGTTTCGGGAAAATGGAACCGATAGCGGCGGATCAACGGGCGCGAAACGCGGAAAGCGATTCGCTCAGCGGCTTCGTCTGCTCGTAGACGCGCCCGTACACGTCGAACAAGCCGGCGTAGCGCGCCGATTGCTCGGGGCGCGGACGGTACGTCCCGCTGCGCTTGATAAACGCCGACGCGCATTCCGCAAGCGAAGCGAACAGGCCGCAGCCGTACGCGGCCAGCATCGCCGCGCCGAGCGCCGGGCCCTGCTCGCTTTCGAGCCGGCGAATGTCGGCTCCGAAAATGTCGGCCTGCATTTGCAGCCAACGGTCGTTTTTCGCGCCTCCGCCGATCGAGACGAGCGAGCGCACTTCGTGGCCGGCGCTTCGCAAAATGTCGAGCGACTGCTTGAGCGAAAACGTAATGCCCTCCACCACGGCCCGCGTAAAATGCGGCAGCCGGTGCGAGGCGTCCATGCCGACGAAGCTGGCGCGAATAAGCGCATCCGCGTGCGGCGTGCGCTCGCCGACGAGGTACGGGGCGAACAGCAGCCCGCCCGCGCCGGGTTCCGTCTCCTCCAGTCCTTTCAACAGCTCTTCGAACGGGACGCCCGGCGCGAACGTTTCCTTAAACCACGTAAGGCTGTAGCCGGCCGCGAGCGTCACGCCCATCGCGTAAAACGCGTCTTGTTTGCCGTGATTGAAAACATGCAGCCTGCCGCCGTAATCGGCTTCGCCGCCGCCTTCCACGTACGACAGGACGACGCCGGACGTGCCGATGCTGCATAGCGTTTCGCCCGCGGACAATATGCCGGCGCCGATCGCCCCGCACGCGTTGTCGGCTCCGCCGGCGAATACGCCGACCGTCTCCGGCAATCCCGTCGCGGCGGCGACGGCGGGCAGCAGCGTGCCGACCTTCGCGTGCGATTCGACGAGCGGCGGGCAAAGCGACTCGGCGAGGCCGAACGCTCCGGCGATTTCGCCGCTCCACCGCTTGCCCGTCACGTCCAGCAGCAGCGTGCCCGCCGCGTCGGAATAGTCGGTCGCGATATGGCCCGTAAGCCGGTAGCGCACGTAATCTTTCGGCAGCACGAACACGTCCGCCTTGGCGAACAGCTCCGGCTCGCAATGCTTCACCCAAAGCAGCTTCGGCAGCGTGAACCCTTCGAGCGCGCGGTTTCGGGCGACGGCGAGCAAGCGCTCGCCCAGCTTCGCCTCGATTTCGCGGCACTGCTCCGTCGTGCGCGTATCGTTCCACAATATCGCGTTCCGCAGCGTCTTTCGCTGCGCGTCCAGCAGCACGAGCCCGTGCATTTGGCCGGAGAAGCCGATCCCCCCGACTTCGCGCGGATCGACGCCCGCCCCCCGTACGAGCGAGCGCAAAGCGGCGATCGTCGCCGTCACCCACAGCTCGGGGTCCTGCTCGTTATAGCCGGGCTTCTCCTGAATGAGCGGGTAGTGCTCCGACGCTTCGCCGCAAACGCGGCCTTCCCGGTCGAGCAGCAGCGCCTTGACGGCGCTCGTGCCCAAATCGATCCCAATGACGTATTGCATCCGCGCGCAATCTCCTTCCGATTATGCGTCCGTTCGTTCCGGCACGCTTACTCCGACAGCAAATAGTCGTTCAATACCGCCTTCAGACGCTCCTGGCGACCGGATGCGTTGACGATCGCGTCGTTTTGCAGCGCATATCGCTCCAGAGCGGCCAGTGTCGCCTTGCCTTCCACGATCTCCTTGCCGATGCCTTCCCTGAAGCTCGCGTACCGGCGTTCGATCGCATTCTCGAAGACGCGGTCCTCGATCAGTCTGGCCGCTACCTTCAGCCCTTTCGCGTATGCGTCCATGCCGGCGATATGCGCGTGGAACAAATCTTCCGGCTCGAACGAAGCGCGCCGCACCTTCGCGTCGAAATTGATGCCGCCTTTGCCGAGCCCGCCGTTTTGCAGCACCTCGTACATCGTCAGCGTCGTGGCGTACAAATCGGTCGGGAATTCGTCCGTGTCCCAGCCGAGCAGCATGTCGCCCTGGTTCGCGTCCAGCGAGCCGAGCAGTCCGTGCATGCGCGCCACGCGCAGCTCGTGCTCGAACGTATGGCCGGCCAGCGTGGCGTGATTCGCCTCCAGGTTCAGCTTGAACCGGTCCTTCAGACCGTAATGCTGCAGGAAGGCGATCGTCGTGGCGGCGTCGAAATCGTACTGATGCTTCGTCGGCTCCTTCGGCTTCGGCTCGATCAGAAACTGGGCGTCGAAGCCGATTTCGTCGGCGTAATCGATCGCCATCCGATACAGGCGGGCCAAATTGTCCAGCTCCAGCGCCATGTCGGTATTGAGCAGCGTCTCGTACCCTTCGCGGCCGCCCCAAAACACGTAGTTTTCCGCGCCGAGCTCTTTGCCGACCTCCAGCCCTTTCTTGATTTGCGCCGCCGCGTAAGCGTATACATCGGCGTTGTTCGTCGTTCCCGCCCCATGAACGAACCGGGGATGCGTGAACATGTTCGCCGTATTCCACAGCAGCTTCACGCCGGTCGACTTCATATGCTCCTTGATCAGCGCCACGATCGTGTCGAGATTGCGGTTCGTTTCGCGCAGCGTATCGCCTTCCGGCGCAATGTCGCGGTCGTGGAAGCAAAAATACGGCACCTTCAGCTTGACGATCAGCTCGAAGGCCGCTTCGACCCGCGCTTTGGCGAGATCCATGCCGGTAAAGCGGTCCCAGCTCCGGATCGCCGTGCCCGTCCCGAACGGATCGGCGCCGCCCGTCGTCAGCGTATGCCAATAGGCGACCGCAAAGCGCAAATGCTCCTTCATCGTTTTGCCGGCGACGATCCGCTCGGGCTCGTAATGCTTGAACGCGAATTCGTTGTTCGACCGCGCTCCTTCGTATTCGATCTGCGGCACGTTGGGAAAATAAGACACGGGGCAAACCTCCTCGTATGGAATGACTGCTTCGATAGCCCCATCATAGCAGACGCCCGCCACTTTGTACATCGGTTAAACTAAGTTTCGACAAAAAAAATCGATTCGTCCGTTGCACGGCAATGACCGATCGAAGTTGAAAAAAAAGTTCCGGTCGACTACACTGGAACCATTAGTTTATCGCATGTACAAAAAGTGAGGTTTTCTCGTTGCAAACGACAGGGGATCAACATCTCGTCAAAAAAATAAACAAATCGATCGTACTGGACTCGATTATCCGGAGCCATCCGCTGTCGCGCGCCCAATTGTCGGAGATGACCGGCCTCAACAAGGGAACCGTCTCCGCGCTCGTGAGCGAATTGATCGACGAACGGCTCGTGTACGAAATCGGCCTCGGCACGTCGAGCGGCGGCCGGAAGCCGGTCATGCTCGTATTCAACCGCTCGGCCGGCTACGCGATCGGCATCGACATCGGCGTCCGGTACGTCCTCGCCGTGCTGACCGATCTGGGCGGACGGACGATCGCCGAGCGTCGGGTCGAGCCCGATCGGAGCGACGCCGACAGCGTGCTGGACGCGATCGTCGAAACGGTCCGCGCCTTGACGGCGCAGGCGCCGGACAGCCCGTACGGCGTCGTCGGCGCCGGAGTCGGGGTCGCCGGCATCGTCGACGATCGGGGCGCCGTCCTGTTCGCGCCGAATCTGGAGTGGGAAAACGTCGAGCTGAAGCGGCTGCTCGAGGAACGGCTCGGCTTTCCGGTCATGGTCGACAACGAGGCGAACGCCGGGGCGCTCGGCGAGCTGCAGTTCGGCGCCGGGAAGGAAGCGACCGATATCGTCTACCTCAGCGTCGGCACCGGGATCGGCGCCGGCATCGTCATCGGCGGCCGATTGGCGAAAGGCGCCGGCGGCTTCTCCGGCGAAATCGGACATACGACGATCGAGACGAACGGCAAGAAGTGCCGCTGCGGCAATAAAGGGTGCTGGGAGCAGTACGCGTCGGAAAGCGCCGCGCTCGAGCTGGCGGCGCCGTTAGGCGTCGACCGGTTCGACAGGCTGGTCGAGCTCGCCGGGGCGGACGCGCCGGAAGCGATCCGGCTGTTCCACCAAGTCGGCGAAAGTCTCGGAATCGGCATCGCCGGCATCGTCAACACGTTCAACCCCGAGCTCATCCTGATCGGCAATCAAATGACGCTCGCCGAGCCGTGGATCCGCAGCGCCGTCGAGCGCGTCGTCGCCGCCCGCTCGCTGCCGTTTCACAGACGGCAGGCGCAAATCCGCTTCGCCTCGCTCGGCGACCGCTCGACCGTATCGGGAGCGGCTTTCGTCGCCGTTTCCGCGTTTTTGACGAAAGACCGCGTCACGTTGTGACGTCGGACTCGCTTGTTCCGCCCCGCATACGCCCGTTCGGATGTCGTTCCGCTCAGTCTAACGATGATTTCAAGGAAAACCTCCCGCTAATTTGCGGGGGTTCCCCGCTTTTTGCCGCATTAACGGGAAAACTCCCCGCTATGTTTGCCGAAATCGCGTATTTCGCCGAGCGGCATCGATTTAACGGGAGCTTTTCCGGCCCATTCGAACCGGCGAACGATTCCCGACGATTTAACGGGAACTTTTCCCGTTGAGTCGAACCGGCGTATGGCAGCCGACGATTTTATGGGTGAAAATCGGCCTGTTCCAACGCAAGCCGCCGGCCCTATGACAATCCCCGCCGTCACGCCGTCGGGACGGTCTGCCGGAACACGCCGGACTGCTTCACCTCGCGGACGAATTCCGCGAATTCCCCGAGATCGAGCTGCTGGTCCGCGTCCGACAAAGCGGCCGGCGGGTTCGGATGCACCTCGACCATGACGCCGTCCGCTCCGGCGGCCAAGGCGGCTTTGGCGCACGGCGCCATAATGTCCTTTCGTCCGGTCGAATGGCTGACGTCGACCAGCACCGGCAAATGGCTGAGCCGTTTGAGCAGCGGAACGGCGGATATGTCCAGCGTATTGCGCGTCCATTTCTCGTACGTGCGGATGCCCCGCTCGATCAGCATCACTTGGGTGTTGCCGCGGGAGACGACGTACTCCGCCGCATTCAAAAATTCGTCCATCGTCGCCGCCAGCCCGCGCTTGAGCAGCACCGGCTTGCGCATGTCGCCGGCCGCCTTCAGCAGCTCGAAATTTTGCATGTTGCGCGCGCCGATCTGGATAATATCGACGTAACGGGCCGCTTCCTCGAGATGCGCCGGCGTGACGATTTCGCTGACCGTCAGCAGGCCGTGCTCGTCGGCGGCTTCCTTCAGCAGCTTCAGCCCTTCGAAGCCGAGTCCCTGAAAATCGTACGGCGACGTGCGCGGCTTGAACGCGCCGCCGCGGATGACCGGTACGCCGGCCCGCTTCAAGGCGGCGGCGACCTCCATGACCTGCTCCGGGCTTTCCACGGAGCACGGTCCGGCGACGAGCACGGAATCCGCCCCGCCGATCGCCGTGCCGCCGATCCGGATGACGGTGTCGGGCTGCCCGCTACGGCGCGCGACGAGCAGCTGCTTCTGTTTCTCCGGCTGCTGCACCTCGAGCGTCGCCCGGAAAATTTCCTTGAACAGCCGCCGGATGGCGGACGCGCTCAGCAGCCCTTCGCCGCGGGCGGCAAGCCGGGCGAGCATCTCCTCTTCGCGGGCCGGATCGTGCAGCGGCAATCCTTGACTCCGTTTGATTTGGCCGATTTGTCGGCCGACTTCCGCCCTTTCGGTCAAAAGCTCCAGCAGTTTGTCGTTCAGTTCGTCGATTTTCCCTCGAAGCTGCTCCAATCGGTTTTCGCTCATCGTATGTTCTCTCCTCGTCGATTATCCGTATGGTCGTCTTGCCAAGCAACGACAAAAAAGGCTCCTCGTCCTTGAAGGGACGGGGAACCGCGGTACCACCCTTATTAGAATAACGCCGGCCGCCGGCAGGCCGAACGTCGTTCTCGCTCTAGGCACGTTAACGGCGTGCGGCCGGGGACACTCTACGCGGACGGACCGGACGCGGGAAGTTCCGGGCGTCGTCCGTCTTTCAAAGCCCTGCTCCGGAGCGAACTTCGGCGGAACTCGCCGTCGGGGCGCTCTCAGTCTGTCGGCGTCCCGTCCCTGTTTCGGCTGTTTCCCGCTTACTTTTCTCCGTCATCGCTTTTGCATGTTAGGGAGATTATAGAAGATTCGCGCGATTCGCGCAATAGGCCGCTGGGAAGCTTTAACGCGTCAACGCGGATCGGGCGCGGCCGCAAATTTTCGACGCAAACCATCATTTTCCGATGCGACGGCGGTGTCCCCCTGTTATAATAAAAAAGTGCATAAAATTGGTATCGGTCGGATTTTGAACCGGCGAAGGGGAGGTTCCGTCTAATGAAAGAGGTGAAACAAGTGGAAACCGGCGCCAGCGAGAAATTCGACTATTTGCGTTACATAGCCGAGACGACCGATCAGAAAGCGATTTTGCGCGAGCTGATGACCGCTTACGGCGAAGACGTATGGAATTACGCGTTCAGCATATGCCGCAAGCCGGATTTGGCGGACGACATTACGCAGGACGTCTTTTTGAAAGTATACCGCAGGCTTACGTCGTTTCGCGGCGAATCGTCCGTGAAAACGTGGCTTCTTACGATAACCCGCAATACGGCATTCGATTACAAAAGATCGGCGTTTTGGCGCAAGGTCACCCTGATGGACATGATATCGCCGGCCGGATCGTATCGCTCCGCCGAAAACGAAGCGATGGAAAACATGACCGTAAGCAGCATCTGGACGCAGGTGCTGCAGCTGCCGCCGAAATATCGGGAAGTTCTCATCTTGTTCGCTCATCACCAGCTGTCGATGAAGGAAATCGCCGACGTGCTCGGCATTAGCGTCGGAACGGTCAAGTCGAGATTGCATCATGCTCGGCTCAACATTTTGAAGGCGAAGGAGCGCGGGAGAGATGAAACGGATTGACGCCGAATTCGAAGCGGAACTGGATCGCGAGCTTTCCTCCGCTCCGTTGAAGCGCAGAGGCTTTACGGACGAGCTGCGCAAACGGATCGAGGAACGGGCGGACATGCAAACGAAATGCGCGAGGCCGTGGCTTCACGTAGCCGGTTCCTTCTTGTCGGTATCGGTCGTTATCGCCGCCTTCGCGGCATTTCTGTTCGTCGGCGACGAGGCGTCCAAGACGGCGCTGCCGGAAGAGAAGCTCGAGCCGGCCAACCAGCTCGCCCAGCCGCTCGCTTTCGCCGACGAAGGCGATCAGCAGTCGTTCACCTCCGGGCTGCTGATCGGCCTGCGCACCGACGACAAGGAAACGTCGTATCGGACGCTGTATATCGCCCCGCGCAAGGAGCGGCCGGCGCTGGTCGCCCAAGGCAGCGGCATACTCGTGCCGTACAAGCGCGATTTTTGGAAAATCGAGCCGCTTCATTATGAAACGGTTACGGACCGTTACGAATTTTTCGTCTCCCATCCCGCGGCGCAGCGGGCCGCCGAAGCGAGAACGATCGGGCCGGGGCTGTTCAAGGACAATCCGAACGAAAAGGTGATTCACGCCGAAAAAATATTGTTTGCGGC
Source organism: Paenibacillus sp. GYB003 (assembly GCF_036577625.1). Lineage (NCBI taxonomy): Bacteria > Bacillati > Bacillota > Bacilli > Caryophanales > Paenibacillaceae > Paenibacillus > Paenibacillus sp. GYB003. The sequence goes on from NZ_JARBDC010000013.1 coordinate 43,742, forward strand.
CAACGAATACGTCTCGATCGGAGAAACGAGCGAGGTTCTCGCCGGAAACGGTTCCAGCGCGAAAACCCGCGCCTGGACGACGACGATCCCGAACCTGGCGGCGAAGCGCAGGCCGGTGACGCTGAACGAGGCGCTCGGCACGAAGCTTCTGCCTTCCGAATACGGCTCGAGCGATTGGTTCGTCGCGCGAAGCGAAGGCCGCTGGGTGGCGATGGCGGCCGAAGCCGGCGCCGTCCGGGCAGCGCCCGCCGCCGGGCTTGAAGAAAGCTACCGCCGGCTGGACGTCCAGCTGCCGAAATCGGTTATCAACCATGACGAGCCGTGCTGCACCTGGAGCGATATCGGCACCCGGTTCCCGGGGGCGACGGACACGTTTTCTTCGCCGGACAAAGACATGACCGTCGTTTCGACCGACGGGCTGCTGCTCGTCTTCGGCAGCCCGGGCCGATTGACCGGCGAGCCGGCCTTGACGATCAAGCTGAAGTCCAAAGAAACGGTCGTCATGGCCCAGTGGGCGACCGACCATTACGTCGAAGAATGGGCGCAAAAGACGGCGGAGCTGCTTCGCTGACAGGCAGCGCGCACGCATCTCCGAAGCGCGCACGCAGCGCGGCTCGCGGTGACGCCCGGCCGCTTCGTCGTTTTCGTCGCCGTCGGCGCCCCGCCGGCCCGTCGGCCCGTCGGCTTGCCCTCCGGCTTTCGCGCCGCAAGGCGGGCGCAGCCGGGAATCGAACCGCACCCGCCCGTTCCTTCTGCCCGACCTGCGGCCGTGCGGACGTTAGTCGGGTTTTTTGACGATTTGCGCGCCTTGGACATGCCGCTTGCTCATCTGCTTTTTCAGCTTGCGGTCCTTCTTCGTTTCGAACACGATGTCGAAGTCGTAGTTTTCCGGATACAGCTCCTGTTTCGGAATATGAAGCGCAAGCCGTTTATGGTTGATTTTGCACTTCTGCTTCCGGACCATGACGCCGACCATCCCGCGGCCGTCTTCCGGCGCGTAGACGATTCCGGTTATGCCCATATGCGCGATATATACGCAGTCGCCCGGCTCGAACCGTTTCCGCCGCTCCGTCGGCCGGACGTCCGCCGTTTCCCCGTCGCGCGCCGTCTGCTCCGGCTCCTTCTCCGGCTTTTCCCCTTCTTGCCGCTCCGGGATTGCCGCCTGCCGTTCCCGGCCGTCTTCCGCCGCTTCAGCCCGCGAGTCTTGTTCGCCGCTCTCATCCGTTCCCGGCCCCGCGGCTTCCGCCGTATTCGCATGAATCGCATGAACGGCCGTATGCGCCGCTTCCTCCGCTCCGTCGGCACGGATGGCCGTTTCCGCATCCGGATCGGCCCGAACGCTTCTCCGCGACGTAAGCTGCCGCGACCGTTCGATAATATCCGGCGATATGCCCAGCTTCGTCGCGATCAGCAAGGCATAGCTCTGCCCCGCCTCCCCGATGCGCAGCCGGTAAAGCGGCTGCAGCGTTTCCGCGTCGAATTCCATCCGCGCGTTTTCGAAGCCGCTCGCGTTCGCGGCGAAATGCTTGATCTCGTTGAAATGGGTCGTCGCCACCACGGTCGCCCCCCGTTCGTGCAGCGCCTCCAAAATCGCGATCGACAATCCGACGCCTTCGCCGGGATCGGTGCCGGACGCCAGCTCGTCGAGCAGCACGAGCGTGGAACGGTCCGCCGTCTTCAAAATGTCGACCATGTTGCGGATATGCGCCGAAAACGTGCTGAGCGACTGCTCGATGCTTTGGCCGTCGCCGATATCGGCGGCCACGTTCGCGAATACGGACAGCTCGCTCCCTTCGCCCGCCGGTACGAGCAGTCCGGACCCGGCCATGAGCGTAAGCAGCCCGACCGTTTTCAGCGTTATCGTTTTGCCGCCGGTATTCGGCCCCGTGATGATGAGCGAGCTGAACGTCTCGCCGATCGTGAAATCGAGCGGGACCGTACCCGGGCCGAGCAGCGGATGCGACGCTTTGCGCAGCCGGATGCGGCCGCGATCGTTGATGCCGACGTTGCGGGCGCCCGTGGCGAGCGCGTATTTCGCCTTCGCGAAAATAAAATCGTACGTCCCGATCGTCTCGACGTTAACCCGCAGCTCGAAATCGGCTTCCTCCACCAGCCCCGTCAGCATCGCCAGCACCTTCGCTTCCTCCGTCGCCTCCTCCGCCCGCAGCGCCGCGCTTTCGTGCTGCAAATGCGCGATTTCGGTCGGTTCGATATAGACGGTTTGCCCGCTGGACGATTCGTCGAGCACGGTTCCGCTTACGAGTTTGCGGTGCTCTTTTTTGATCGGCAGCACGTACCGGTCGGAACGGACGCTGTACAGCTGTTCCTGCATGATCGTCCTGTATTTGCTCATCAAGGCGTCCATGCGCGATTTGATTTTTTCCGCGTTCGCGGCCAGCTTGCGGCGCACTTTGTGCAGCTCCCGGCTCGCTCCGTCCGCCACCTGCCCGTTGCGTATGCAGCGGTCGATCTCCTGCGCAAGCCCGGCCAGCGCGTGCATCGAGCCGGCGTAGGACGCGATATGCGGCGCGACATGCGCTTTCGCCGCCATATACGCCTTCAATTGTGCGCAGCCTTGCAAAAACAGCCGAATGTTCGCGAAATCGTGCTCGGCGAACACGTATCCGGTACCGGTCAGCTGCAGCACCGTCTCGATGCCGGTCAGCGACGGAATCGGCACGCTGGCGCCGGTGTTCAGCACCGCGAGCGCCTCCGCCGTTTCGTCCAGCGCGGCGCGAACCGCTTTTACCGTCGCCATGGGGGCCAAACGTTCGACCTGCTGTTTCCCCAAGTACGATACGGCGTATTCCGCCACGGCCGCCTTGATCCGGCCGTAGTCGAGTCTGTTCCAAGTCGTTTCGTTCAACGTTTCGTTCATCGTTTCGATCGCTCCTTTTAAAGTCGAAATCAACAAAAAAAAGAAGGCAAAGAATGAGCACAACGTCATTCCTTGCCTTCGTATCCGATTATCCGCGCATGCCGAAGCAAACAAAAAACCGTGCTGAAAACAGCACGGATTCGGCGCGTAGATAATAATAGCCTAGGCGTTGGATGATATCCGCTGTTCTTAACTCAAATCCATGAGACTTTTCGGGCATAACGAAACAAACGTCCCGTTTCGGGGCATTTTGGAGTCGTCGTCAAAAAAAGTCTCGCTATGGAATTTGTTAGTTAAGAACGCTCACCGACATCAAAATCTCTCCTTGCCTTCGGATACCCCGATTATAGCGGGTTCGCCCTCCCCCGTCAAGGCGGGCGGGCCCATTATGCGTCCCACACCTTTTGGATTACGGGCGACAGCAATACGACGACGATGGCGCCCGATCGAAATCCGGGTTACAATGATAGCAAACTTCCCCTTGACCCTGACATTGATGTCACGGTTTATAGTAATCGTACAGCGCGTAATCGAGCTTGATGGCGGAGGGCCGGGAATGAAAATCGGAGAATTGTCCCGCAAGACGGGCGTCAGCTTGCGCTCGCTGCGGTATTACGAACAGCAGAAGCTGCTGTCGCCCGTCAGGAGCGACAACGGCTATCGGGAATACAGCCCGTTTGCGCCCCAGCAGGTGGAGACGATCAAATTGTATTTGAACCTCGGCTTCACGACCGAGCAAATATCCGGCTTTTTGCATTGCGTGCTGCAAAACAAGGAAGCGTTCTGCCGCGACGTGCTGCCCGTTTACGAAAGCAAAATCGCCGAGCTCGACGAACAAATTCGGCTGCTCGAACGGATCAAGTCCAATTTGGAGGAGCGGGTCCGCTCGATTTTGACGGAACGGGACGCCGCGGCGCAGGAGCGCGCGAAGGGAGCATTGCCGAATGGCGTCGATCACGATGACGGATGACAATTGGACGCAAATCGTAAAGGAACGGGAAGCGGTGCTGGTCGATTTCGGCACCCCGCATTGCCCCCCGTGCAGAGCCGCCAAGCCCGCGCTGGAGCAGCTCGAGCGGGAGCTCGGCGACCGGCTGGCCGTCGCCAGCATGAATGTCGACGACCACCCCGGCCTGGCCGGACGGCTCGGCATTATGGGCACGCCGACGTTCGTCCTGTTCCGGGGCGGCCAGCCCGTGAACAAGGCCGTCGGCTTCCGCTCGCAGCACGAGCTGATCGGCACCGTGCGCGGTTGGCTGGGCGATTGAAGCAGGCTCCGAGCAAAAATAACGTAGCAGGCGTCCGTTCGGGCGGCCTGCTTCGTTCGTTTGACGCCGCCAAGCCCGATCGATCGCCGAAGCCGGACGGTACTACGAAAAATTAGTACTTGGTGCGCATCGCCGATGCTGTACAATGGCAGTATGGAACCCGAGCTTTGCGACTTTTCGGGTTCGGCGGGAGGAGCCTATGAAGACGAAAAACGCTTACTTCGATACGGGTTACGCTCTCGGCTGCGGTTCGCTGCTGGCCGCCCTCGTCTATTTTTTCGCCTCGAACTGGGGCGTTCTGGACCGATGGCAAAAGTTCGGTCCGATCATGCTGCTGATCGCGGCGTCGTACGGCTTGTACGTCCTCTTATCCGTTCGCCCGAACCGGCAATTCGTAAGCCGGCTCAGCTTGTTCGCCTGCTGCGCCGCTTTCGGAGTCGGACTTGCCGTCATCGGACAAACGTACAATTCCCACGCGGACAGCTACGTCCTGTTCGTCCTCTGGTTTTTGGCGGCGGCTACTTTCGCGGCGGCGGTCCGCTCCCGGCTGTTCGATACGCTCGCTTACGCGCTGGCGCATTTGGCGTACTGGCTTGCGTTTTTCCCGACGGTCGGCGTCCGCGACTATCCGGAAATCGCCGTCGTCGCCATTTTGTCGGCCATGGCGATCGCGAACGGTATCGTCTGGCTGTTGACCGAGGCGAAGCGGTATTCGTCGCCGCTCGTTTCCTTTTTGTCGTATACGGTCATGATGGGCGCGGTTATCGTCCTTTCGAGCTCGTTCGCGTTCGAATCGGTTTATGGGCTGTTCGACGCCGTTTTCGCCCTGCTCGTCTATGTTCTCGTCCGGCGGCTGATCCGCGCGGCGAATCAATCGTACTTGCTCTGGACCGGGCTGCTCGTGTCGGCGTTTCTGGTTATGAAATATGTAGAGCTGCTCGTTCATTTCGAAGCGACGGAGTCGTTTTTTGTCTCCGGCCTGCTGTTCGTCGCCTTGTTCGTTTGGGGCGGAGCGCGGTGGATCCGGTACGTCGGTTCGCTCGCCCCCGACGACGCGAAGCGGGAAGACGCCGGGAGCGGCGGAACCGCGGTTCGCGGCATGGTCGTCCGGGCGCTGACCGTAACCGTCATCGCCATCGGCACGATCATCGGCACCGTGACGCTGATCGGCTTCGTCCTGCTCGTTTCCGGGTTCGACCATCTCGAGTACGTGCTCACCGTCATCGGTTTGCTGGCGACGATCGGGATGGCCGCGGCGAAACGGGCGAATCCGGTCATCCGCTGCACGCTGCTGGCCGTCGGGCTTTGCGTCGGGGTCGGTACGGCGGTCGCGGCCGATTTTACGTGGCTGCTGCCCATTTACGCGGCGGCGACCGTTTACGTCTTCGGCTGCGGCAACAGCTTAGCGGAAAGGGCGGTTTGGTTCGCGGGAAGCGCGGTCATCGCCGGAGCGTGGCTGTACATGCTGACGGACGACGCGAAGACGACGCTGACGATGCTTGCCGTCGTCATGCCGGCCGTCTCCTGGCTTCACCGTTACGTCCGCGACGCCGGGTTGAGCCGCTCGATCAAAGAATGCGGCTATTACGCCTTTCTGCTCGTTTTCTTCGTCTTGACGTTCGTTGCCGGCCATTACGCTTACGACGGCCTATACGCGATCGTTCTGCTCGTTTGCATCTTCATGGCGCATCGAACCGGAGATGCGCGGGCGTATAAAGCCGCCGCCGTACTGGCCGGGCTGTTCGTCGCATGGAAGTATTACGACACCGCCTGGAAGCTGCTGCACAAATCATGGAGCCTCGCGATCATCGGCTGCCTCCTCCTGCTGATCACCTTTTTCGCGGAGCGCAGGTTGACGAAAAAAGAAACGGTACCGCTTGAACGGCCGATCCGCAACCGCCTTCGGCTTCTGGGCGTCACGGCGATTGTGCTCGCCCAGCTGCTCGTCCTGTCGGCGCAAATCGGGCGAAGCGAAGCGATCCTGTCCAGCGGCCAAACGATTTATCTGGAGCTGCTGCCCCGCGACCCGCGTTCGCTGCTGCAAGGCGATTACGTGGAGCTGCGCTACGCGATTGCCGAGCCGCCGGCATCGCTGCCGGAATTCAATGCGCTCCGTGAGGGCGCGAAGATCGCGGTCGTCTTGGGCCGTTCCCCGTCCGGCGCATCGGAGTTTAAGCGGCTGTACGCAGGCAACGAGCCGCTTTCGCCGGGCGAGGCGGTCATGAACGGCAAGTGGCGGGGAAGCCGGATCGAATACGGCATCGAAACGTATTTCGTGCCGGAAGGGACGGGGACCGAGACGCAGCTGACGGCAAAATACGCCGAGATACGGCTGGCGCGCGACGGAAACGCCATTTTGGTCGCGCTGCTGCCGGCTTTGCCCGCTCCAACGGGCGAAAACGATTGACGCGAAAAACGCTCGCCTACAGGCATCGAAAGCCGTTCCGACGTTCGGGGCGGCTTCTTTGCTTTCCGTGTTACGTATATTTTACCTGTTGTGGGAAACATAGAGAGCAGAGGTGACTTCGGCATGAGCTCCAAATTCCGCAAAACGATGACGCTTACCGACTTGCTGCGAAGACGGGCGAAGCGGGTCCAGGACGAGCTGGACCGCCGCTTCGAGCAGGAAGTATCCGCCCTGGAACAATTTCCGCTCACCGCCGATTTGGAAACGAACTTGAGCGCCATCCGTTCGACGTTCGGGGACAGCGACGATTTGGTCATTCGCCGCTTTCTGGTCGCCCAAGGCGAAATGAAAGCCGCGATCGTTTATTTCGACGGGCTGAGCGACAAAGAGACGCAAAATGAAAATATTATCGCGCCGCTCATGTCGTCGGAGCGGCTGCCGGTCAAGGGCGACGGACAAACGTCGGTAAACGAGTGGCTGGAGAAAACCGGCATTCCGGTAGGCGAGACGAGCCGCACCGACCGGCTGAACGAACTCGTGCGCACCGTTTTGTCCGGCGACTCCGCGCTGCTGCTCGACTGCGTGAATACCGCCATCTTGCTGAATACGAAAGGCTGGGAACGCCGCGGCATCGACGAGCCGCGCACCGAATCGGTCGTCCGCGGCCCGCGCGACGGCTTTACCGAAACGCTCTGTATCAATACGGCGCAAATTCGCCGACGGCTGAAAGATCCGAACCTGCGCATTCGCCATATGACGGTCGGGATGCGGACGAACACCGACATCGCCGTCGCTTATGTGGAAGGGGTGGCTCATCCGCAAATCGTCGACGAGGTGACGTCCCGGCTTCGGGCCATCGAAATCGACGCGGCGCTGGAAAGCGGCTATTTGGAGCAGCTGATCGAGGACAGCCATTGGACGCCGTTTCCGCTGATCCAAAATACGGAACGGCCCGACAAGGCGACCGCCAATCTGCTGGAGGGCAAAGTGGTCATTCTGTGCGACGGGACGCCGTTTGCGCTGATCGCCCCGGCCGTCTTCTCGCAGTTTTACCATAGTCCGGAAGACTATTACGAGCGCTTTTTGATCGGCACGCTCATCCGGCTTATCCGCGTCATCAGCATGGTCATGGCGCTGCTGCTGCCGTCGCTTTATATCGCCTTCAGCTCGTTCCATCCGGAGATGATCCCGTCCCGGCTCGTCATCGCCATGGCGGCGGGACGATCGACGGTTCCGTTTCCTTCGATCGTCGAAGCGTTTCTGATGGAAGTGACGATGGAAATATTGCGCGAGGCGAGCGTACGGCTGCCCGGACCGATCGGTCCGACGATCGGCATCGTCGGGGCGCTCGTCGTCGGACAAGCCGCCGTGCAAGCCGGCATCGTCAGCCCGATCATGGTCATTATCGTCGCCCTGACGACGATCGGCTCGTTCGCCGCGCCGAGCTACAGCGCCGCGATCGCCTTGCGCATGCTGCGTTTTCCGATGATGGTGGCGGCGGCGATGTTCGGGCTGTACGGCATCATGCTGCTGCTCATTTTGATCATCATCCATTTGTGCTCGCTGAAATCGTTCGGGGTGCCGTATTTGTCTCCATTGACCCCGTCCCGGTTCGGCGATTTGAAGGACGCCTTCGTCCGCGCTCCGCTGCACTGGATGAAAAAGCGGCCGACTTTTTTGAAAACGGTGGACAAGCGGCGCATCAGCCCCGCGTCCGGAAACGAGGAGGGCGGACAACAGCATGGCGGACAACAGCAATCGAACGCACGCGCAGAACAACCGGCAGGCCGGCAAGGCGAAGGCGGGGATCGGTAAGACGTTTCTCATCAGCAACCGGCAGTCCAGCGCGATTATCGCCAGCACGCTGATCGGCGTAGGCGTTCTCACGCTCCCCCGGGAGTCGGCGAACGCGGCCGGAGAAAGCGCCTGGCTCGCCGCTCTCGGCGGCGGGCTGATTTCGATGGTCGGCATGGCGATCATCGTCAAGCTGTCCAACCGGTATCCCGGCCAATCGATCGTCGAATACGCGGCGAGCGTGTTCGGTCCCGCCAACCGTCCGCTGATCGGCCGGCTGCTCAGCTTTCCGATCTTTTTGGCGTTATTTCTGTTTTGGGGGACGTCGACCGCGCTCGTCGCGCGCACGTTCGGCGAAGTCGTCATTACGACCGTACTGACGAAGACGCCGCTGGAGGTCATCATCTCGTCGATGCTCATTACCGCCTTCGTGTTCGTCATGTACGACGAGGAGGTGCTCGCCCGCGTCAACGAAATATTGCTGCCCATCATCGTCATTCCCGTTCTGGTCATCGCGCTGTCTTCGCTGCAGAGCGCCAGACTGGACAATTTCCTGCCGGTTTTCGACGGCAATTGGGGCGGCCTGCTCAAAAGCATGTATACGACGTCCACGTCATATTTGGGGTTCGAGATGATGGCCATCTTTTTCGCCAAAGCCGAGCTGAGCGACAAGCGGATGTCCGGGAGCCTGGTCGGCATCGCGATTCCGAGCTTCATCTACGTCCTGATCGTCGTATCCGGCATATCCGTCTTCGGCGTCGAAGAAATGCAGCTGCTCGCCTGGCCTACGCTCGAGCTCGTCAAAACGACGGAAGTGCCCGGGCTTATACTGGAAAGACTCGAGTCGGCTTTTCTCGGCGTATGGGTCGCGGCCGTATTTACGAGCGTCGGCAACATGTATTTCGCCACGGCCATCGTCGCCCGGCAGGCGTTCAAGCTGCGGACGCACCGGTGGATCGCCGTCTGCCTGCTCCCGATCATTTACTGGCTTTCGCTGATCCCTCCGAACATCCAAAAGCTGTTTGAATTCCAGAAATGGTCCGGCCAGATCGGCATCATTCTCGCTTTCGTCGTGCCCGCCCTGCTGCTGCTGATCTCCCTGCTCCGCAAGCAGCGCGGGAATTCCGGCGGAAGCCGAAAGGAAGCGAATCGGCCTCATGAATAAACCGTTGCGGGCGATACGCCTGGTCGCCCTGCTGTGCGCCGCGGCGCTTGTCTCGGCGGGCTGCTGGGACCGAAGAGAAATCGAGGAGCGAACGTCGGTCGTCGCCGTCGCGATCGACAAATCCGCCGAGCACCCCGGCATGATTTTGCTGACGGTGCAAATTCCGATTCCGATCCGGATCGCCGGCTCGGGTCTCGGCAGCGGCGGCGGCGGGGGCGGCGGAAAATCGGTGAAGACGATGTCCGCTACCGGATGGACCGTCGTCGACGCGTTTCAAAACTTGCAAAAACGGCTCAACCAGGAGCTGTTTTACGGACATACGCGCATTATCGCAATAGGAGAAGACGTCGCGAAATCCGGCGTAAGCCAAATTCTCGACCCGTTCCGCCGCGATCCGCAAATTCGCCGTTTGCTGTGGCCGATCGTCGTCCAGGGCGAAGGCCGTCAGCTGCTGGAAGCGACTCCCACGCTGGAGCAAATTCCGACCGTGTTCATTATGACGCTGATCGAAAACGGAGCCCGGAAAGGCAGCATTCCGGACGTCAATCTCGGCGACTTTTATATCGACCTGTCGACAGGCTCGCGGGAGCCTTACTTGAACTACGTCCAGGTGAACAAGGACGATATCAAGTGGAGCGGAGTCGCTTTGTTTTTGGACGACCGGATGATCGGCAAGCTGGACGAACGGGACACTTGGCGGGTCATGCGCGTACGGGAAAAAAAAGACGGAGGAAACATCGTATTCCCGTTCAAGGGCAATTCCGACCATTTGGCGACGATCAATACCGAGCTCGTCAGCTCCGGCAAAAGCATCACGTTCCGGGACGGAAAGCCGGTCGTCCGGATTATGGTCCGGCTCGAAAGCAATTTGCTGGAAAAAACGTTCGACGCCGATTTGATGAACCCGGAAACGATCAGCCAGCTGGAGCGGGACGCCGTTCGCTACTTGGAGGAGAACACGGCGAATCTGGTCCGCAAGCTGCAGCGGGAATACAAAACGGACACCCTCGGCATCGGCTCCTACATTAAGGCGCATCATCCGGCGGAATGGAAACGGATGGACTGGAAAAAGCAGTTTCCCGAAACGGACATTCGGATCAATTACGAGGTCCGGCTGCGCAATACCGGCATGGAATTGCGCTGACGCCGTGCAAGCGGACGCCTACAGACATCCTTTGCGAGCGTAAAACACCGCGAATTCGTTGTACTTGTAGACGCAGTCCGTTTCGGCGAAGCCGGCCTCTCTGAGCCAGGTAAGCTGATCGTTTACGGTCGCGTTCCGGTCCAGCTTCCTCCGCTCGACGGCCGCTTCGACCGCTTCGGCCGTCAGCCCGCTTGCGCGAACGGCTCGCCGCCAGTCGTCCCCATATTTTCGGTCGAAAAACGGACTTGCGCCGGCCGCCTGATCGGCGTTGACGAAGACGCCTCCGTCGGTCAGCATGCGATGCACGGCATGAAACAACTCTCTTTTGTCGCGGTGCGTCAAATGATGAATCGACAGCGACGAAAGGACGATATCGTACGGACCGGCGAATTCGTGCTTCGTGTAATCGGCGACGATGCAATCGACCAGCGGGTCGTCGCCGAACCGGGCGCGCGCTTCCGCGATCATGTTGTCGCTGACGTCGATTAGCGTTATGCGGGCGTCGGGGTATTTCCGTTTGACCATGCCGGCAAACAGTCCCGTTCCCGCCCCCAAATCCGCTATTCGCGGAGCGTCCGTCGCCGCGCTCGCCCAGGAGACGGCCATGCCGTAAAAGTCGTCGAAGCATGGAATCAGCTTCCTCCGCTGCGAATCGTAGTCCGCAGCCGCGGCGTCGAATTGTTGAATGATGCGTTCGTCGGTCATCGCGATCCCTCCGGTTGACTTCGTTTTCGCCAGTATATCGGTTCGGATGACATAGGGGAAATATGCGATGGCTATCGCCTCTATAGCTGCCGGCTATAACGACGGCGAGCTCAACCGAGCGCCTTTTGCAGGCCGAATCGGCGAATTTTTCGAACAAATCGGTCGAAATCGGGCAATCCCGGACTTATGGTCCGGGATTTCTGCCGTTTGGGCGCCGATTCGCCCCGTATTGAAACTTTTTCCCGTTTATCCCGTACTGTAAGACGTGTCATACCCGAACAGATCGTACAGAAAGGAACGTGACCCATGACCGAACCGAAAGTCGTACGTCCGCCGAATCCGAAGCTGATATCCAAAGGGGTAACCGGTCTCGTCGTCGTCATCGTCGTCGCACTGCTCGCCTTCCAATCGTTCACGATCGTGCAGGCCGGCCATCGCGGCGTCATTCTCCAGCTGGGGGCGGTACAGCCGAAGGTGCTCGAGGAAGGGCTGCACTTCAAGCTGCCGTTCATTCAAACCGTCGTACCGATCGAGGTGCGCGTGCAAAAAGCCGAATCGAATCAAGTGTCGGCCAGCCGCGACCTGCAGACGGTCACGACGACGCTTGCCGTCAACTACCATTTGGACGGAACGACGATCAACAATTTGTATCAAAATGTCGGCATGGAGTACAGAAGCCGCATCGTCGACCCGGCGATCGGCGAGTCGCTCAAGGCGGTCACCGCCCAATATACGGCGGAAGACCTGATCTCGAAGCGCTCGGAGGTGAGCGCGAAGGTGAAGGAAGTGCTGGCGGCGAAGCTCGGCATGTACAACATGATTCTCGACGACATCAACATTACCGAGTTCAAATTTTCCGAGGAGTTCGACCGCGCCATCGAACAGAAGCAAATCGCCGAGCAGCAGGCGCTCAAGTCGAAGCTCGATCTGGAACGGATCAAAATCGAGAAGGAGCAGGAAATTACGCGGGCGCAGGCGCAAGCGGAGGCGCTCCGGCTGCAGAAGCAGGAAGTGACGCAGGAGCTCATCTCGCTGCGGCAGATCGAAGCGCAGCTGAAGGCGATCGAGAAGTGGGACGGCAAGCTGCCGAACGTAACGGGCGGCGCCACGCCGTTTATCAACGTGCAGCCGTAACGATCGTTTGAACGCCTTCGGCGCATAGTGGAAAACCGGAAAATCCGCATCGGCAGCGATGCGGATTTTATCGTTCGGGCAGGCGGACGTTGACTGGCCTACCTACGGACGGCGGACGTCCTCGAGCCGGTTACCGTTCTTCGTCCGTCTCGTAAAAATGAATCCGGTTGCCCGCCGGGTCCTGAACGGACAGCTCCGTCGTATTCCACGGCGTCTTCTCCAAGCCCGGTCGCGCATACTTGTACGACTGCCCGAGCAGCTTGGCATGATAAGCGGCGATGCCGGATATTTCCACGCGAACGGCCGCGCCGGGCGTGGCGTCCCCGAAATGCTCGGACAAGTGCAGCGTACAGCCGCCGAACGACAGCTGCATGTAAAGCGGCAGCCCGTCCTCGAACCGGTGCTCCCAATCGAGCCGAAAGCCGAGGAAGCCGATATAAAACTGCTTCGTCAGCTCCGCGTCGAACATGCGCAAAATCGGAACCGTCCGGCGCATCCGAATATCGTCCTGTCGGGTCGTCATTTTGTTCCCCCTCCTTTTACGAATCGTCGCGGACTTCTTCGACGATGAGCGCGAGTCCGCAAGACGGGCATTCCTTCGTATCGGCCGCGACCCGGTGACCGCAGCCGGGGCATAGCTCCGCCGCCTCCGACGCATCCGGTTCGGAAATCCGATCGTCCGCGGATGCCGGCCCGAAATAGGAGCCGATCGGCTTCCCGTCCACTTCCGTAACGACAAGCTCCTCCGTCAACAGCCACAGGATGTTTCCTTCGCGGTCGCTGACGGCCGCTGCCGGTATTTCCCCCGCGTCCTCCCGCGGAAACAGCGCGCCTCCGACCAAGCCGGGCAATTGCGACTTGTAGGCGCCGTATCCGGTACCGATCAGCACATCGTTCTTCCCGCTCTTTTTGTGCATGACGATCGTGGCCATCCGCGACCCTCCTCTGCCATAATCGGTCCTTCGCGCGAAGCGCTTCAAGCCGCCGACCTTGCCGACAGCCGTTTCCCCGCATACGCCCCCGCCGCGAACGATGCCGCGCCAACGACCGTACCGCCGATTCCGTACAGGTTGGCGTAAGGCGGACAATAATACGGAAGCTCCTCGCAGAGCAATCTCATCCCGCTTGACGGATAACCTCTCCCGTAAAACGAAGCGGGAAATCCGCTATCGGCGATCAGGCTCGCCAAATAGAGCCCCGCGCCCTTTTCAAGCGCAAAAGCCAGCACGACGACGTGTACGGTCAACCAAAACGTTTTCGCCCGTCCCCCGTACGCCTGAACCAATGCCCCGAGAAGGAAGCCCAAAGCCAGGTACGGCAGCAGACTGACGATCGCGCCGTAATACAAATGCGAGAAGGAGCGCGATTGGTCGGCCGGCATTTGAAAAAGGGGCCCGTACGAAGAGGCCGCCGCGAAAAAAGCGACGACATAAAAAAACGGAAACCCGATGACGACTTGCCCGGTCACGGTCCAAAACGGATACTTTAGCCTGATCCGATCCATGGTGCCGATCGTCCCGCCTTTCTCTCCATTTGTTGCCAAAGGAGCTTTTAACGAATTGGACGATCGGCGCGGCCCAAAGGTTCGGCGGCTTCGCGACGACGTCGCTTTAGCGCGCTTCCCGAACCGGGAAATGGGCGGCGAGCGCGTCGCCGATACATTCGGCGAACAGCTCCTGCCCTGCCGCGGTCGGGTGAACCCCGTCGGCCGCGCCGCTGTTCTCGACCGTCCGCAGCAGGTCGTGCAAACGTCCGCCTTCGTCGATATGACGCTGCCAACGAAGCGCAATGTCCGCGAGGGGCACTTCGAGCGACCGGGCGACGCCGCGAACGGCTTCGCTGTACGCGTCGATCCACGCCTGCGCTCCGTCCGGACGGCGATACCATTCCCGCGGGTGGCGGCTGTAATAATACTGCCCGGCGTCGCCTTCGATGATCGGGTTGATCGTGCACAGCAGCGGCGCGATCCTTTCGGCGCGAAGCCGCCGGACGATCTCGGCCAAGTTGCCGCGGAAGTCGTCGATCGGCGTCCTCGCCTTGTCCGGCGCCGTATTTACGTGGTCGTTCATGCCGAACGCCACGATGCAAATGTCCGGCCGATGCGCGACGACGTCGCGCTCGAACCTCGCCAGCCCTTGTCCGGTCGTATTGCCGGGAACGCCGGCGTTTACCGTTTCGAACCCGAACCGGGCCGCCAGCTTGTGCAAATACGTATCGCTTTCGCCCAAATATTGTCCTGCGGTAATGCTGTCTCCGAATGCGGCAACCTTCATCGTCGATTCTCATCCTTTGCCCGTTGTTTCGTTACCTGCTTATCCGCATCATACGCTTTGGCCCGCGCACCGTCAATCGCCGGAATCGCATGACCGAAAAAACAACCCCCGCATTCGGCGTCCGATTGCGGGGGTTGCGCGGCTTTGCATTCGATTGGTCAAACGTTCGATACGGTCGCGGAGTCGAGCAGCGAAGCCGACTCGCGGTCCAAATAAAGCGTCCAGTCGGCGTGCGTCTTCAGCATCGTCGACGGCACCGTATTCGTCAGCTCGCTTACCAGCGTCATCTTGATCGCGTTCGCCTTGACTTTGTGCGGCACGCACGAAATGATCGCCTTCGCCTGCATGATTTGGTAGACGGTCATCGAGATCGCCTGCTTCGGCACGTCGTCGACTGTCGCAAACCAGCCTTCGCCGACCTGCTGCCTCTTGCACGCGTCGTCCAAATCGACGACGATGTACGCCTCCTTCGTATCGAAGTCGGCCGGCGGGTCGTTGAAGGCGATATGGCTGTTTTCCCCGATACCGATCAGGGCGAGATCGACCGGCTCCTTGCGGAGCTCCCCGGTCAGAGCCGCGATGTTCGCCTTCACGTCGCCTTCGCCGTTAACGAAATGGGCGCGGCCGAGCGGCACCAGGTCGACGAACCGTTCCTTCAAATATTTGCGGAAGCTGGCGATATGGCTTTCCGGCAAGCCGACGTATTCGTCCAGGTGGAACATTTCGACTTTGCTCCAGTCGAGCTGTTCGTTCACGAACGATTGAATGAATTGAAATTGCGATGCGCCCGTGGACAGCACGATGCGCGCCTTTCCTTTCGCCGCGATCGCCCCGCGCACGACGTCGCCCGCATGGCGCGCCGCCGCTTCGCCGAGCAGCTCGGGCGTTTCCGATATAACGATGCTCATCCGAGTTCCTCCTCAAGAATGGATAACGGTCAGTTCGGCACGGATTCCCGCAGCAGCTCGTCGATCCGGACCTGCTTGCCGCTCCCGATCGAAATGTTGGCCGCCGCGCCGATCAGCAGCGACATCGATCCGGCCCGCGAGCCGGCCATTTGGCCGAGCGGATCGGAGACGTCGCCGGCGAATATCATCCGCCGCAGACGCTCGTCGCCCCCGCCGTGGCCGCCGGAAGCTTTGCGGCTTTGGACGGTGATCAGCTCGCCTCTGGCGTTGAAGATGCGAATATAGTTGTTCGGGTCCTGCAAACTGAAGCCGCTGTGGCTTTCTTCCGCCTCGATGCGCCCCTTCGTGCCGACGAACGTCGCTTTCCAGCCTTCGTACGGACTGTAGGCGTTCAGCGAATACGACATTTGCGTGCCCTTCGCGTATTGGACGCTGAGCGACATCGTGTCGTAAATGTCGATGTCGTCGCCGAACACGCACTGGTCGCGGTGATAGCCGTCGTGCTTTTCCGCATCCTTGTAAAACGATTTCGTAAATGCGTTGGCCGAAACGTCGTAGTAAAATTCGCACGTCTGCGTATGGGAGCAGGTCGAGCACGTTTTGCCGCGCTCCGCGCGGGTCGCCCCGTAAAACAGCCGCGAACCGTTCGCGTACACCGTTTCCGGCTCGTCGTCCAGCCACCAGTTGACCATGTCGAAATGATGCGTCGACTTGTGGATGAGCAGGCCGCCGCTGTTTTTCATATGCCGGTGCCAGCGCCGGAAATAGTCGGCTCCGTGCTTCGTATCGAGCGACCAGTTCAGCGAGACGTGCAGGACGTCGCCGATCGTCCCTTCCTTGAGCAGCTCCTTGATCCGGACGACGTAAGGCATATACCGGCAGTTGAACGTGACGATCACCTTTTTGCCGGTCCGCTTCTCGGCCTCGATGATCGCCCGGCACTTCTCGGCATCGGTCGTCATCGGCTTCTCCGATATCGCGTCGCAGCCCGCCTCCAGCGCGCGAATAATATAGTCGTGGTGCAGGCTGTCCGGCGTCGTGACGATGACCGCATCCGGCTTCGTCTCGCGGATCATCGCGTCGAAGTCGTCGAACACGCGGACGCCGCCGGCCTGCTCGCTCAAGATGTTCGCCCTGACCGGGTTGACGTCGAACACGCCGGCCAGCTTGGCGCAATCTTTCAGCTCGGCCGCGATCGGCTTGGCGAACATGCCGAGCGCCCTACCTCCGGCCCCTACGATAACGTATGTTTTCATTGCGCTTCACTCTCTCCCGTGACCTTATTGTGCAATAGAAAAGACGACCTCCACCGGCTCGCCGGTATCCGCCCTTCGGGCCGTTCTGCTGTCCGCGTCCATCGTTCTCTCCCCGCCTTCAGCGGAACCGGTTCCGTCCCGCGCTCGCCGCGGCGCGCCGCTCGATTCCATCTTCGCGGCCGACGGCCGCCCGGATCGCAGAAATCGATTAACGTCCGGGCGTTCGCAGCCGACGGAAGCCGGTGCATCATCGAAGCAAAGTAATCGATTACTGTAACAGTTTAACATACCCCTCGCCGTTTGCCAACGGTTATTTATCCGATTCGGCCGCGGGATTCGCCGTTCGTCGGGCCGGCCGATCCGGACAAGCAGGACAAGCCGGACAAACCGGGGAAGCCGGGGAAGGGCTGCATTCCCGAATCGGCCGCGACGCCCGGTCCGTCGGCTCGTCGCCAGGCGCCATGTTTCAAATCGCCCGTCTCATCGCCGGCCGCCGTTTCCGCTCCGCCGTTATCCTTTCAGGTTCCGTGGAAGCGATCCCTTGCACGAACTGCTTCTGCGCGATCAAATAGACGATCACGGCCGGCACGGTCACGATGACGGCCCCCGCCATCAGCAGCGCCGTGCTCACCTCCGCGTCGTTTTTCAAATAAAGCGGCCCGACCGGCAGCGTATACAGCTGTTTGTCCTGCAAATAAATGAGCGGACCGAGCGTATTGTTCCACGCCCCCATGAACGTGAAGACGCCGAGCGCCGCCAAAGCCGGCTTGCAGAGCGGCACGTATATGGTCCAAAAAATGCCCATCGGGCTGTACCCGTCGACGACGGCCGCCTCGTACAGCTCCTTCGGCAGCCCTTTTATAAATTGATGCATTAAAAAAATGCCGAACGCTCCCCCGAGAAAGCTCGGAATCACGAGCGGATAGTACGAATACGGCGACGAGCTGTGCAATCGGCTGTACGAAATGAATGTCGGCTTTACGGCCGCCTATTGCACGAATACGGTCATTCAGTTCGGGGTGCTGCAGCGGCTGAAGCGGCTCGGCGTCGACGTGCCCGGAGACGTGAACCTGATCGGCAACGAATATTCCGAGCTCGTCAAGCTGAGCGTTCCGCAGCTGACGACGATGCTGATCGGCGGCTCGCAGAAGGAGCTGCCGGTCATCCGGCTGATCGAGCTTATCCAGCGAAAGCGGACGGGCACGCTGTACGAATGCATTTCCGAATACGAGCTGTTCCCGGGCGGAACGCTGGCCGCCTGCAAAGCGACATGAGATCGGTTTCCTTCGCCGCCGTCGGCTCTTGATGGTGAAACTGACGCGGACTCGCGGTTGCGGATTCATTTTGTTGATCCGGGTCGGAGCACAACGCGGCAAAAGTTCGGACCGCGCGGAGGAGCGGTTGAAGCGACAGCCTCCGACCGCTTGAGGGAGTGATGTTGGAGTCCTAACGGACGCCACGTAGCTTATTTCGCTAAATATAGCCGTTTTCAAAATGTAACGGTCACCACGGCGCTTATTTGCTCCGAATCCCCGTTTGACAAGGTCATTTTCTATAAATAGCGGCTTCCCTGTCCGTTAAAAATCCGAAATGCCGAAAATCGCCATAATAGCGTCCGTCCTGTCCGTTAGCGCCTTTATTCCGGTCGCCTAATCGATTGAACTGGGATTTGTCGATCGACTGATATTCGATTCGTCGATCCAAGACATCGATTCCGGATAACGACATACAGACTCGATTCGGGCCGAAGCGAAGGGGCAAACGTACGCGCCTGCGCCCTGCCGCGTTCGGAGCGGCCAGCGCGAGAAGCGACCTGCGCCCGGATCGCCGCTTCCGGCAAGACGCGGCACCGCCGCCCTGCCGCTGCGACACGGTCTCGCCCTCCGTCGACCCGGCCGCACCCAAAAAAGCGTTCTCCCTCCATAAGGAAGAACGCTTTTTTGACGCGCACAGCGTCAGCCCCGCAAATCGGCGACCGAGCCGCGCTCCAGCAGCTTCGGCTGCAGGACGACGCCCGTCTCGGGCCTTTTCGCGTCGCCCAGCAAGTCGAGCAGCATGTTGCACGCCAGCCGGCCCATCTCGTACGTCGGCTGCAGCACGGACGTGAGCGGCGGCGTCATCATCGCGCCGAAGTCGATGCCGTCGAAGCCCATGACCGACATGTCGTTCGGGACGTTCAGCCCTTGCGCCGACAATTCGTTGATGACGCCGAAGGCGGTCATGTCGTTGCAGGCGAATATCGCCGTCGGCCGCTCGCCGGCCCGGCTCAGCAGCTCGCGGGTCAACGCTTTGCCGCTCTCGAACTCGTACGTGCCGCTGTACGTTTCCCCCCCGCCCACCTGGACGATCGGCTCGAGCCCCGCTTCCTTCATCGCCGCCAAGTACCCTTCGTGGATATGAATCCGGCTCGGCCGGTCGAGCGGAGCGGTCACGTAGCCGATGCGGCGATGCCCTTTGCCGATCAAATGCCGGGCGGCCATATACCCGCCCTTGCGGTAGTCGAAATCGACCTCGTACACGTCGTCCATGTCCATTTTCTGGTCGAGCGCGACCACGTTGAGCCCCATGTCGATAAAATGCTTCAGCTGCCGCTTGTCGCTCGAGATCGACGAGATGACGAGTCCGCGCACCTGCTTCTCGAACATCGCCTGAATGTATTTGTCCTCCAGCGCCGGGTCCTGGAACGAGTTGCAGAGCAGCACCTGGTAATTGTTTTTGCGGGCGATTTCCTCCACGCCGAGTATGATGGACGAATAAAACAAGTTCGTGATCGTCGGGATGATGACCCCGATCGTCATGCTCGTCTTCGTTTTGAGCTGCTTGCCGAGCATGTTGGGGACGTAGTTGTGCTCTTTGGCGATGCGCAATATTTTCGAACGCAGCTCCGGACTGACCGGATAGCTGCTGTTGCTGAGCACGCGCGATACGGTAGCCGACGAAACGTCGGCGATTTTCGCGATGTCGTGTATCGTTAACGACTTTTTCATGGAATCGTTCAGTCTCCCGAGCAATCGTTTACTACCATTAAACCGTTTATGCCGGCTTGCGTCAAGTCGGGGGGCCTTGCGGCAATATCGCCGCTATGCGATCCTCCCCCGATTTTAGAGCTCCCCCCGTCATGCCGCCAACGGCTCGAGCCCGACGGATCAGCCCGCCTGTACGATGCGCCAAGCTTCCGCGGACTCGTTCAGCGATTCCGCCGCGGCTCCCCCATCGCGAACAGAAACCGAAAGCCGCTCTCGCCTATAGGCCAAAGAGCGGCTTTTCGTCGCTGCCGAACATCGGCAATCGTATATCTTCGTCCTGGCGCTTCGGCGCAATCCGTCAGCGAATCGGACCGCAGGCGATGCGCGCACCGGCGTTTCCGGCGGGGTCCGTCATTCCGTCATCCGCTTTCTCGTGAATGACGAGGGCGGTGCCGCCTTCCTTCAGCAGCGAATCCGGCTTCCCTTTCGCCAGCGTCACCTTCGTCTCCAGCCATTCGACTTGGGCCGTTCCGTCCGCTCCCGTCACGAGATTCGGCATATCGCCGGCATGCGGGCCTTCCATGCTCAGCAAGCCGTGCTTTTTGGCGTGCGGATTGAAATGCTCGCCGGCGCTCTTGAAGTCCGGCCCTTCGCATTTGCCTATTTCGTGAAAGTGAAATCCGTGCACGCCCTGCGGGATCCCCTTCACTTCCAGCTTGACGCGCACGCCGCCGGGCTCCTGCGTAAACGTCGCCCCCCCGACCGGTTTGCCTTCCGTATTTACGATCGTCGTCCGGACGACGGAGCCCGCCGCGTCCGCCGCCGCTTGGCCGGCCACCGGCTTCGATTCGCAGCCGGCGGCGGCGAGCAGCAGCAGACCGAGCGACAGTAAGCCGCCTTGTTTCCGATTCATGCTCGTTTCCTCCATCATTTGCTTAGGTTGGTCCTGCATTACCTCATTGTTTACGTTTCGGCCGCCGCTTAAACAGCCGCTGCCCGTTTCGCGTCCGCCGCCGCACCAAGCCGATGAAGCGGCATATGCTTAGGATATGGAAGATAACGACAAATCGGGTGATCAGCTATGACTTCGAACTTGCTAGGCATCATGACGAACCGCATCGGCAGCCCGAGACGTTTTATGCGGCACGCGCAAGCGGCCGTTTCCGCAGGCTTCGCCGGCGTTCTGCTGTTCATGCCGTCAGGCGTCCGGCTGAAAGGAAGGCGGATCGACGGTTATGTGTATACGCCCGGTACGCGATGGAGCAAAGCGTCGCGCGAATATCCCCGCGTCGCCATCGATATCGGCTACTATACGAAACCCGAAACGGTGCGGCAATCGATCCGCGTCAAGCACGCGACGCCGATCCGCTTCACCGGCTTCGCTTCCGGCAACAAATGGACGATTCAGCAGCATTTGCTCGCTTCCGCCGAGCTCGGGCCGCATCTGCTTCCGACGAAGCCGATGGTGTCGACGGACGACGCCTTCGCCTTCGCGCGCGAGCACGGCACGATCATGATCAAGCCGATCAACGGCAAAGGCGGCAAAGGCATCGTCAAGCTCGGCTGCGCCGGCGACCGCTGGACGCTGCACCGGAACGGCAAAGGCGTCGTATCGGGCGGCGAGCCGGCCGTGCGGGCGAAGCTGCGGCAGGCGACGGGCAAAGGCGCCTATTTGCTGCAGCGGTGGATCGATATCCGCAATCCGGACGGCAACGTGTTCGACATCCGCTCGCTCGTCCAGAAGGACGGTCATGGCCGTTGGGTGACGACCGGCACGGCCGTTCGGGAAGGCCCGCGCAACAGCATTACGTCGAACATATCGGGCGGCGGGCACGCCTATGAGACGAAATCGTATTTGGAGCGCTTGTTCGAGCCGGACAAAGTCGAGGAGCTGATGAAGCAAATATACGGCTTGTCCGAACATATTCCCGCCCATCTCGAAGCCGACTACGGCAAACGGTTCGCCGAGTTCGGCCTCGATTTCGCCGTCGACCGCACGGGGGCGCTGTGGCTGCTCGAAGCGAACATCAAGCCCGGCAAATCGGTCATTCGCAAAGTATACGGGGACGAGGCCGCCAAACGGTGCTTTCACCTCCATTTTCAGTTCGCCCGCCATCTGGCCGCCCAGTCCGATAAACGGTAGCCGCCGCCGCTCTCCTGAAGGGCAAGCGGCGATCCGGCTCGCGGGACAAGCCCCCCGGGGCGAAGGTGCGCGAGCGAACGGAGCCCGTAGACCGCGACTTGGAGGAAGCTCTTTGGTCTGGAATTTCGCTGTTCGCTTGAATGCTTTGGCGAGCTTGACATTCCGATTCGTTCGAAAAAGGGCGCCGCTGTCGAGGCGGCGCCCTTTTTCGCGCTTGTCGCTGTATTTGCTTCCGTATGCGGATGAACGTTCAATCAGTGCGGTTTCGTATTCACTTCGAACATCCACATTTTTCCCGACCGGTCGAAGCCGTAGTCGAAGCCGAGCTGGCCGATTCCCGGAAAGTGCCTCTCCAAAATGTGTATGCAATGCCGCGTCACTTCGCGCATCTCGTTTTTTTTGCGGCGGACGAGCTTGCCGGACAACGAGCGCCGGATGCCTTGCGAGGAGGACAGCATCGTCCCCCCGCGGCACAGGTTCGTCACGAACATCCCCCGATTCGCCAGTCTTCCTACCATCGACCGCGTCACCCAGACGCCCCGATCCTTCACCATTTTGACCCGGTAGTCGATCGGCCGACCGCCGATCGTCGCGAGCGTAATGCCGCGCTGCACCAAATACGAGCGTTTGCGGCGGATCGCCCTTACCGCGGCAAGCATGGCGGCGAAGCTGCGAAACCGCCTTATTTTGCGCCGATGCCGAATCGTATAGGAAGACCCCGACTTGATGATCATAATGACGCCGTTGCCGCCCGTTCCGACGACCGGCTTCATGACCACTTTCCCATACCGGGCCAGCATGGACGACAAATGAGCCGGGGAAAACAAGTGGGTTTCGGGAATGTAGCGCGCCACTCGTCCGTCCTGCTGCAGGACGGACGTTTTCACCCATTTGCTGGCGACCTGGCGCGAGATCGTCGCCGTCTGCCGGCCGTCGTCCGACGCCGGGGCGGGAGCGGGCTCCTCCGCGGCGGGCTGCGGGGCGGCGGCCGTTTCCGTTTCCGGCTCGGCCGACGCGATCTTCGCTTCCATTCCCTCCTCTTGCAACGTTTGTTCCATTATGTCCCTCCTCGAAAACGTTTCTGCGGCCATCCCGTTTCGATATCGGCCGGCGTTGCCGCAAGCGATGATCGAACGGTGTGCCGGACGTTGCCGCGGGCCGAACGCGGGCGACACGGCATAGCCGGTACGGATAACGCTATATCGTATGCCCGCAGAGGGACATCTTCCTGTTCATTTGTCCCCGGGCATGCGCCGCTTCTCTCGCTCCGCCAGCATGTCCATAATGTCGCGAAACGCCGCGACGGCGCGATTCGCCCCGTTCGCCGGCTCGTTCTCGGCCACGACGGCCACCGCATAGCGCGGCTTCTCGACCGGACCGAAGCCGACGAACCATTGATGGACGGCGTCGCGTCCCTGATAGACCGTTTCGGCCGTCCCCGACTTGCCGGCCAGATGCCATTCGGCGCCCGAAAGCGATTTGCCGGTCCCCGTCGTCACGACTTGCCGCATCCACGAGCGAAGCGTCTCGGCCGTTTTCGCCGAGATGCCTTCGCTTCCCGGGCTTCGCTCCCGCTCGGGAAACCGGCGGACGACGGTTCCCGTCCGGTAGCGGACGTCCTGCACGATTCGCGGGCTCGCCACCTCGCCTCCGTGCAGCAGCGAGACGATCAGATTTGCCGCCTGCAGCGGAGTGACGAGGACGTCCCGCTGGCCGATCGCCGTTTGAATGCGCACGCCCTCGTCCTCGTTCGCGGTCCGTCCGGCGAAAATTTGCCCGCGCTCCTCGCCGTCGAACTGACTCCACGCCGAACCGCCCGCTTCCTCGGCCGTCCATCCGACCCGGCGGTCCAGGCCGAGCTGGCGCGCCGTCTCCTGCAGCTTGGCGCCGCTCAGCCGCTCCATCACTTTGGCGAACACGATGTTGCACGACTGCGCAAACCCTTGCTCGAACGTAATCGTCCCGTGACCGCCGTGCAGCCAGCACGTAAATCCGTATTTGCCGAGCTCGCCGTCGCACTCGAACGTTTCGCCCGGCGAAACGACGCCTTCCTCCAAAGCGGCGGCGGCGACGACCGTTTTGAACACCGAGCCGGGCGCGATCGCCTTGAGCGCCTTGTTGCCCCACTTTCCGTCCTGCGGCTCGATCCGATACGGATCGAAGTCCGGACGGCTCGCCATCGCCACGACGTCGGCATTGTCCGCATCGAGCACGACGGCGGCGCCCCGGGCGATGCCCGCTTTGTCCATCGTGCGCTCGACCTGCCGCTGCACGTCCAGGTCGAGCGTCGTATCGACGCGCAGCGGATAGTACGGATTGTGCGGCCGAACGAGCCGGACGTCCAATCCGGCGAGCGGCCGGTTCGCCCCGTCCGTGAACAGGCTGACGGACGTTTTGCCGATGCTCCGCACGTACGTCTCCATCGTTTTCTCCAGACCCGAAGCGCCGATCAGGCTATCCAGCGACAAGCTGCCGTTTTGCAGCTGCTTGGCGAACTGCGTTTCGATCCGCTGCGAATTTTGCCCGATAAAACCGATGGCGTGCTTCGCGACCGCATCCGCGGGATATCTCCGCACCGTATCCATGACGACGACGCCGGGAACGGCCAGGCTGGCGATACGTCTCGCCTGGTCGTCCGTCAGCGGGATCGGCAGGCCGGTCGAACGGTCGGACCACATGACCGGGCCGCTTGCGTTTTTGTAAAAGGCGGTCCACGCGTTCTTGTCGGCGCGCAGAATCGTCCCGATTTCCGCCAGCGGCCCGGCGAATTCGGCCTCCTCCCGCCGGACGGGAAAGACGATGAGCGCCTTCACCGTTTCTCCCGTCATCGGCCGCCCGTTCCGATCGTAAAAATGTCCCCTGCCGCTGTCGAGCAGCGCTCCGAGCTCCCGCTGCGATACCGAATTTCCGACCAGGTCGATCTCCCTGCGGGAAAAGCTGCCCGTGTCGATCACCTGAATCCAGGCCAAGCGGCCGAGCAGCAGTCCGATCGATACGACCATAGCCAACAAACCGAACCATATTCTGCGCTGTCTCATCATGCCCATCCTTTTTTACGTTCGCTTTTATAGACCAGTATCGACAAAGCGGGAGGCGGGCAAACAACACGCGCGGCAAACGCCCCGGGAAGCCGGGCGATCGAATGGGAGGAAAAGGGTGCTGCGCTTGACCGGGATGTTGCGCGCCCGGCACCAATTGGAATATAATACAAGAACATACGTTCTATGCGTACCGGCGTCGAAACCGGCTTTCCAATGATTGCTACGAAAGGGGTCGTTTCCTATGGCGATCCGATTACCAAGGGAAGTCGTTTTCGTTTCACGATCCGGACGGCAACGTAATCGAAGTGTGGAGCTTGCCCGGACAAGCGCAAGGCGATAGCCGATTGACGCGAGCCGGAAACGGCGAGACGCGCGGAAAGGGGAAACGGAATGCTGTCCATCGTAAAAGGACCTTATTTGCAGCGGCCGGCCGAAACCGGCATGACGTTCATGTGGGAAACGTCCGAGCCGGCTTCTTCGAGGGTGAACGTGTTCGCGGCCGAACGCATCCATAGCGGACACCAGGGGAATTACAAAACGCCGGAGCGGCTCGTACGAACCGCGGGCAGCGACGATGATCGCACGATCCATCGAATCGATATGGACGGCCTCGAACCCGCTACGGCTTATTTCTATACGGTAATCTCGGAAAACGCTCGTGGGAAGACGGAATCGGGCCCCCATCCGTTCAAGACGGCCGTGCGCAAGGGTGAGCCGTTTTGCTTCGCCGTCACGAGCGAAACGGGCGGGTACAGCGGCTTCGACCAAACGAACGGCATTATAAACCGAAACCTGTTCGGGCAAATGCAAAACTACCGCCCCGACCTCGCGCTGTTTATCGGCGATATGGTGAACGACGGGCGCCAATACGACGACTGGTCCGCCTATTTGTTCAATCCGGGCCGGGGGCTGTTATGGAACACGCCGTTTTACTCCTGTCTCGGCAACCACGAATGCAACGCTTCGTGGTACTATGACTTTTTCGCTTACGATCCCCCGAAAAACTACTACTCGTTCGATTACGGCGACGTTCATTTCGTCTGCCTGGACAGCACCGATTTCGTCAAGCGGGAGCATTATCCGAACGCCGCCGGCACGATATGCGAAGGGAATCCGCAGTACGATTTTTTGGTGCGCGATCTGCAGGCCGCATCGGCCAAATGGAACATCGTTTACTTCCATTACCCGCCGTACGTTTCGGGCGGATACCAGGTGGAGGATTTGCGGCAGCTTTGCCCCGTCCTGGAGCGCCATGGGGTCGATTTGGTGTTCAACTCGCATACGATCGTCTACGAACGGAGCCACCCGCTCCGCGACGGACGAGTCGATATGGAGAACGGAATCGTGTACGTCGTGGCGGGAGGCGCGGGGGCGATGCCGGACTGGCTGCTGCCGAAACGGGAATGGCATACGTCGCAGTCGCTCGCCGTGCCGCATTTCGTGCAGGTTTCGGTCGTCTCCGACCGGTTGGAGCTGAGAGCGATCGACGTCGAAGGACGGCTGTTCGACACGCTGCAAATCCGCAAAGCCGCGGACGGAGGCAAAACGTTTCGGTAGCCCTTCGCGGAAACGACAAAAAGGAGGACGCGCCTGCGTCCTCCCTGACCTGCCCCTAGATGATAGCTGCCGTTATTTCCGTTTGCCGACCGCTTTGCGCATCATGTCCATCGGCTTTACCGGCCGCTCGACTTTGAATTTCACCAGCTGCAGCGGATGGCGCGCCGCATCCAACGCGACGCCTTCGGCATCGGTCAGCTCGCCGACGCGCTGCTTGAAAAACGTGCCGCCCGGCCCGAAAAACTCGACGTCCTGCCCCGGCTTGAAATGATTGCGCTGCTGGACGGTCGCGATCCCCGTAGTCTCGTCGTACGCGGCGACCAATCCGGCGAAGTCGTAATCGATCCGTTTCGGCTCCGGACCGAATATATGGTCCTCATGTCCCGGCACGTCCAGGAAAAAGCCGGTATTGAGCGGGCGGTTCGCCGCCTTGTAAATTTCGTCCAGCCACTCCCGCTTCAGCTCGTAGCCTTCCGGATCGTCGTAATAGGCGTCGATCGCCTGGCGATACGCGTTCACGACCGTCGCCACGTAATGGATGCTTTTCATCCGGCCTTCGATTTTGAAGCTTTCGACCCCGGACTTGATCATTTCCGGAATATGCTCGATCATGCACAAATCTTTGGCGCTCATCATGAACGGATCTTCGCCGGGAAACAGCGGCGTCCCGGTCATCCCTTCCTTGTACGCTTTGCCCGCGCCGGTCGAGAGCATGTCCTCCGGCACGAGCCGGCCGATTTCGTCGTCGCTTTCCTCGAACAAGTCGTATTTCCAGCGGCACGACTGGCAGCAGCCGCCCCGGTTCGAATCGCGGTCGGTGAAATGGTTGGACAGGACGCACCGTCCGGAGTACGAGCTGCACATCGCGCCGTGGATGAACGTCTCGATCTCGATGTCGACGTTCCGTTTGATTTCGGCAATTTCATCCATCGTCGTTTCCCGACCGAGCACGACGCGGTGGACGCCTTCCTCCTTCCAAAACTGCACCGCCTGCCAGTTGACGGTCGACTGCTGGGTGCTGAGATGAATTTCCAGCTTCGGCGCCGCCCGTTTGCACGTCTCGATAATGGCCGGGTCGGCGACGATGATCGCGGCGATGCCGACGTCCTCCAGCCGGCGCAAATAGTCCTCGATGCCGGCGATATCTTCGTTATGCGCGTATATGTTGGCGGCGACGAACACCTTCGCGCCGTACCGGTTCGCGAATTCGACCGCCTCGCGCATTTCGTCGAACGTGAAGTTGTCGGCGTTCGAGCGCAGGCCGTATTTTTGCCCGCCTATATAAACGGCGTCCGCGCCGTAATGGATCGCGAATTTCAATTTTTCCAGGCTGCCTCCGGGGGCGAGCAGCTCCGGCTTTTGCCCCGGTTTCAGCTTCGTATGAACGTTTCGTTCCAGCACTTTGTTCATCGTTTTCCACCTCTGCTTCTATCGTGCCGGTTGCGGCCCGCGACGTCAAGTGCCTGTCCGCCGGAACCCCTCAATACACCTGCTCCTTGTAAAAAAATCCGAACGACAGTTCCCGCCCCGGATCCTGCAGGGCGCGAATCGGCTCGAGCCACGATTCGTCGAACGAATAGCCGGCGGGATCGGCGGCATAGGCGTCGATCGCCCGGCGATAGCAGCGGACGACCGTTTCGTTGTATTCGTCCGATTTGAGCAGCCCTTCGATCCGGAAGCTGTCGATGCCGGCCTCCATAAGCTCGTGCAAGCTTTCCAGCATGCACATATCGTCGCCGCTCATAATATGCGTGCCGCTTTCGTCTTCGTACACGGGATATTTCTCGTCCTTCCGCTCCTCCTCGACGAGAAACAGCTTCCGCTCCGCATCCAGCCGCTCGCCGGACGCGGAACGCCCTTGATGCTCGAAATAGTTCGTCAGCAGCGTCCGTTTCGAATGGTAAATGTTCGTCATGCCGTGCACCTGCACCTGCACCTCGGCGGCGACGCTGCGCTTCACTTCGAGAACCTCGTCCATATTGAGCTCGCGGGCGAGAAACACGCGCGTCGCGCCCTTGCTCGCCCAGTACGACGCCGCCATATAATTGGTCGACGTCATTTCGGCGTTCCAATGTAGCGGCAGCTTGACGCCGGCCTGCCGCATCGAGATGAGCACCGCCGGGTCGCCGAACACGACGGCGTCCGCTCCCGCCTCGGCGATCCGCTTCAAATAATCGGGCAGCGCGGGCAATGCGTCGTTATGCAAAATGCCGTTGCAAACGACGTACGCCTTCGCCCCTTTCCGATGGGCCGCACGAATCGCCTCGGCGATCCGGTCCTCGGGGATGCTCCCCATCAGCCTCATGCCGAAGCGTCCGTCGCCGATCGTAAACGCGTCGGCCCCCGCGTCCGCAAACGCTTCGATCTGCTCGATCGAGCCGGCGCCGATCAGCAGCTCCGGCTTGCGAAAGCCGGTTTCGCTCCGGCTCGCGTTATCGCTCGTCATCCGTTCGTCACCTCTTCTTGCTGTCCGCGATATTTTTCAAATGCTGGTCGTACGTCTCCGCAAAGACGTGCTTCTGCGTTCCGTCGCCTTTCGTCACGTAAAACAAATAGTTCGACTCCGCCGGGTACAGCGCGGCTTCGATCGACTTGAGACTCGGACTCGCGATCGGCCCGGGCGGCAGGCCGGCGATTTTGTACGTGTTGTACGGGCTGTCGATCAGCAAATCTTTCTCGAACAGCCGGTCCTTCGGCTTGTCCAGCGCGTACTGCACCGTCGCGTCGATTTGCAGCTTCATGCCGATCTTCATCCGGTTATAAATGACGCCGGCGACGAGCGGCCGCTCTTCGTCGTCGACGACTTCGCGCTCGATCATCGAGGCGACGGTCATCAGCTGATGAAACGTCAGGCCGCGCTGCTTCAGCTTCTCCGGCCAATCGGTCGGCAAGCCGGCCAGCTTTTTGTCCAGCTCGGACGCCATGCGCAGCACCATGTCCTTCGTCGTGCTGTCTTTTTTCAACTCGTACGTTTCCGGGAACAAGTAGCCTTCCAGCCGGAATTTTATCTTCGGATCGTCGGGAATGTCCGACACCCAGCGGACCGAGGCGAATTCGGCTTTGGCGTTCGCCAATCCGAGATACGTTTGCCGGTCGAAGCCCGGCTGCCCTTCCAGCTTGTCCGCCACCTGCAGCACCGTGTACCCTTCGGGAATCGTAAAGCGGAGCGTCTCCTCCCGCACCGTGTCGCCGTCGTTCAGCTTCGCGATAATGTCGTCCAGCTCCATGCCCGGCTTGAACACGTATTGCCCGGCCTGAAAACGGCCGCCTTCTTTTTTGTAAACCAAATAATAGCGGAATACTTTGGCGTCGCGGATAAGCCCGTTTTGCTCCAGCAGCTTGGAGATTTGCCCCGAGCCGTAACCGGCCGGAATTTGAACGGTCACTTCGCCGCCCCCGGCGTCGGTCGGTTTAAGCGCGTACGCCACGTAGGCCGCGGTCCCGACCCCGGCGAGCACCAGAGCGAGCAGCACGCACCAAAGCGTAATGAATGCGATTCGTTTCAACCTAGTCCTCTCCCAATATATCGTTCGCGCTTTCCGTACGAAAAAAAAGGGCGGTTTGTCGGCCGCCCACCGTCAAGCATGCGAGACGGCGTCTCCGGAGCGCCCGGAATCAGGGGCGATCCGGACCGGGAAACGACATCTCGTCGTACAGCTCCGATACGGTTTCCCATTCGTCGTCGTCATCGATCGTCTCGAGCATCGGTTCGCCGTCCGCGGACGCGGACACTTTAAAAATGGCGACCTCCTTCTCCTTCGCAAGCTCCTTCGACTGAAGCACCGCATAGACGTTTCCGCCGTGGCGGAATTCGGCCAAAATGCGGTGAACGATCGACTCGTCCTGCTCGTCCGTCAGTTCGATCTCGTCTCCGTACCGGTCGCGGAGCGTCCGGACCGGTTCCGCAACGCCCCATTCCGATTGCGCGCTCACTTGGTTTCCTCTTCCTCTTCTTCTTCTTCGAACTCGGCGACGAGCGTGTTGAACGTCTCTTCCACTTCGTTCCACTCGTCCTCGTTGTCGATCGTGTACAGCTGCAGGTCGTCTCCGTCTTCCTCGTACCGGAAAGCGTACACTTCGTCCGTTTCTTCGTCTTCCTCGCCGGCCTCGACCGGCACGACCATCATGTACTTGTTGCCCTGGAATTGGCCGGATTCGACCTCGAACTTCATGATGACCTCAAATTCCTCTTCGTTGCCTTCCTCGTCCGGAATATAAATGATTTCCGGTTCGTCCGCATTCATCTCTTCGTTAGACATAACACACCTCACCTTTTCGAATTGGAATCCAAATAGTTTTGCAAAATGATGGCGGCCGCCATCTTGTCGACGACCTGCTTCCTTTTTTTACGGCTGACGTCCGCTTCCAGCAGCGTCCGCTGCGCCGATACGGTCGACAGCCGTTCGTCCCACATCGACACCGGCAATCGGAGCGACTCCCGGAGCGATTCGGAAAAGGCGATGCACAGCTCGCCGCGAGGCCCGACCGTATTGTTCATATTTTTCGGCAATCCGACCACGATATTCGTGACGCCGTATTCGGCGGACAATTGACGCAGCCGTTCCATGTCGTCCTCGGGCTTGCGCCGTCTGATGACTTCGACGCCTTGCGCCGTCCAGCCGAGCTCGTCGCTGATCGCGACGCCGATCGTCTTGTCCCCGTAGTCCAATCCCATCGTTCGGCCCATCGCTTCTCCTTTTCGCGGCCGGCCGTTACCGTTCGCGCTTCCAGGCGGTTAAGCACGGAAGCCGATGGAACGATCCACCGGCCGTCGGTCATTTATGATGCTGCAAATAGAAACGGACCAGTTCTTCGATCAATTCGTCCCGTTCCCTTTTGCGGATCAGGCTTCTGGCATTGTTATGGCGGGGTATGAACGCAGGGTCGCCGGATAACAAATAGCCGACGATTTGGTTGATCGGATTGTACCCTTTCTCCTGCAACGCGTCGTATACCGCCAGCAAAACCTCCTTCGGCGAAGTTTCCACGCCGTCGGCCTTGACGTCGAATTTCATCGTTTTGTCCATCGGATTCATTACCTGAACACCCCCCGAATGCTGAAACGCCATTGTTTACCATTATTTATTCGCGAGTCTCCGTAAAATTCCTGTCGGAGCTTGTAAAAATTCACAAATCGGATCGAAACCGCTTAGGACCGTTCATTCGCCTGGCCGGCGACGAGCGCTTCGACCGCCTGCAGCGCCTCGGCGAGCTTCGCTGGCTCTTTCCCTCCGGCTTGCGCCATATCGGGCCGGCCGCCGCCTCCGCCGCCGCAGCGCGCGGCCGCTTCCTTCACCAGCTTGCCGGCGTGGAAGCCCCGCTGCACCAGGTCCGGCGTAACCGCCGCGACGAGGTTCACTTTGTCGCCCGCGGCGGCTCCTAGGACGATGACGGCGGAGCCGAGCTTCGCCTTCATCTGGTCGACGATGCTGCGCAGCGAGTCCATGTCGCCCGCGCTCACCTTCTCCGCCAGCAGCGTGACGCCGCCGACCGTCTTCGCCCGATCCGTCAGCGAGCCCGCTTCGACCGCGCTCAGCTTGCCGCGCAGCGATTCGTTCTCGCGGCCGAGCTCCCGCAGCTGGGCCAGCGTCGCCTCGAGCCGTTTCGGCATGTCGGAGACGTTCGCCTTCAGCATCGCCGCCGCCTCGCGCAGCAGTTGAAGCTGGCCGTCCATATACAGGTAAGCGTTCCGACCGGTGACCGCTTCGATGCGGCGGACGCCGGAGCCGATGCCGCTCTCGCTGACGATTTTAAACAAACCGATTTCCGCCGTGTTGCTTACGTGGCAGCCGCCGCACAGCTCGATGCTGTAATCGCCGACCTGCACGACGCGCACGATGTCGCCGTACTTTTCGCCGAACAGCGCCATCGCGCCCATCGCCTTCGCTTCCGCGATCGGCTTCTGCTCGATCGTCACGCCCGTCCGCTTCCAAATTTGCTCGTTGACCCGCCGCTCGATTTGCGCAAGCTCGTCCGCGCTGACCGAGCCGAAATGCGAGAAGTCGAAGCGCAGCCGGTCCGGCTCGACGAGCGAACCGGCCTGGTTGACGTGTTCGCCGAGCGTTTGCTTCAGCGCCTTGTGGAGCAAATGCGTCGCCGTATGGTTTTTGACGATATCGTCGCGGCTCGCCGCGTTCACTGCTGCCTGCACGACGTCGCCGACGCGCAGCGTGCCCCGCTCGATGCGGACGGTTTGGACCGTTTGGCCGTGCGGCGCCTTCCATACGCTCTCGACGGTCGCTTGCGCCGAGCCGCCCGCAATCGTCCCGCCGTCGCTCACTTGCCCGCCGCTCTCGGCGTAAAACGGCGTCCGGTCGAGCACGACCTGACACGTTTCGCCCGCGCCGATCAAATCGACGAACGCGTCGCCGTGCACGATGGCGACGATTTTAGCACTTGTTACCAGTTCAGTATATCCAACAAATTCGGTTTTAACCGTGAAATCGGCGAACGGGCCGCCCTGCACCTTCATGCTGTCCGTCTCTTGACGGGCCGAGCGGGCGCGGCTGCGCTGCGCTTCCATTTCCTGCTCGAAGCCGGCGCTGTCGACCGTAAAGCCGTTCTCCGCGGCGTAATCCTCGGTCAGATCGAGCGGGAAGCCGTACGTATCGTACAGGCGGAACGCGTCCTGTCCGCTGACGACGGAGCTCCCTTCCTTTTTCAGGCCGGCGATGATCGAGGCGAGCATGTCGAGCCCGTCCGACAGCGTCTCGTGGAACCGCTCCTCCTCGGTCCGGATCACCTTCTCGATAAACTCGCGCTTCTCGACCACTTCCGGGTAATACGAGCCCATAATCTCGCCGACGATTCCGGTCAGCTTGTACATGAACGGCTTCTCGATGCCGAGCGATTTGCCGTAGCGCACGGCGCGGCGCAGCAGGCGGCGAATGATGTAGCCGCGGCCTTCGTTCGAAGGAAGAACGCCGTCGCCGACGGCGAAGACGACCGTGCGGATATGGTCGGCGACCACTTTGAGCGCCACGTCGTGATCCGCGTTCGCATGGTACGTCACGCCGGCGATTTTGCACGTTTCCTGGATGATCGGCTGGAACAGGTCGGTGTCGAAGTTGGAATCGACGTCCTGCAAAATGGAGGCGAACCGTTCGAGACCCGCGCCCGTATCGATATTTTTGTTCGGCAGCGGCGTGTAGCTGCCGTCCTTGTTATGGTTGAACTGCGAGAAGACGAGGTTCCACACTTCGAGGAACCGCTCGTTTTCGCCGCCCGGCCAGCATTCCGGATCGTTCAGGTCGCCGTATTTGTCGCCGCGGTCGTAAAAAATTTCCGTACACGGGCCGCAAGGGCCTTCGCCGATGTCCCAGAAATTGTCCTGCAGCTTGTAAATCCGGTTTTCCGGAATGCCGATCTTCTTGTTCCAAAGCTCGAACGCTTCTTCGTCCTCCGGATAAACGGTGACGGACAGCCGGTCGGGATCGAAGCCGATCCATTTCGGGCTCGTCAAAAACTCCCATGCCCATGTAATCGTCTCTTCCTTGAAATAGTCGCCGATCGAAAAGTTGCCGAGCATCTCGAACATCGTATGGTGACGGCGGGTTTTGCCGACGTTTTCGATGTCGTTCGTGCGGATGCACTTTTGCGAGTTGGCGATGCGCGGATTTTCCGGCACGACGCGGCCGTCGAAATACGGCTTGAGCGGGGCCATGCCGGCGTTGATCCAAAGGAGGGACGGATCGTTATGCGGCACGAGCGATGCGCTCGGCTCGATTTTGTGTCCTTTCTCCGCGAAAAATTCCAGCCATTTCCGGCGAATTTCACTTGCCTTCATAGTAACTCCTCCGTCGATAAGGTGATTGGGTTATGGATGCAGCCATGATGCCGCGCGAATATGGGTGCTGATGCGGCGCGAGCCGGCAAGGCTTTGCCGTTTTAGGCGCCGCCCGATCGGCCCCGGCTTGCGGCCGGACTGTAGCGGCTTTGGCCGCGGCCGTTTAGGACGTAGCGGATCGTGCCGATTCGGATATTGTAGATACGGATACTGTTGTTTCGGATATTGCTGATACGGATACTGCTGATACGGATACTGTTGTTTCGGATCTTACTGTTTCGGATCTTGCTGTTTCGGATTTTGCTGTTTCGGATCTTGCTGTTTCGGATCTTGTTGTTTCGGATCTTGCAGTTTCGGATCTTGCTGTTTCGAACTTGTTGTTTCGGATCTTGCTGTTTCGGATTTTGCTGTTTCGGATCTTGCTGATTGGCATATTGCAGATACGGAAATTGCTGATCGCATATTGTTGATACATATACCGTCGGTTACAAACGGTTCGGATAATGCCGATTCGCTTATAGCGAACCGTGTTACACTAATTCCAAGCTGTAATTCGCTCTAACGCCGTCTTCGGTAGGTTCGTGGCATCAGTGAACCGTATTACACAAATTACGAACTTTATTTCGCTATTTCGCTGCTTTATTCGCACGTTCGAAGCAATAGTGAACCTTGTTCTCCTATTTGTGAACTTGCGACCGCTAATTACGAACCGTGGTTCGCTATAGCCGAAAATTCAGCCGTTCCGGCATAATTAGAATAGCGAAGTTCACTATTAAGCGAATTCGGTTCGCTATTGCGCTCCACCCGGATTATGGCGGCTAAACGGTCCGACCTTTCGGCGAACGATCGGCGCAGGCTTCGGGATAACCGCTGTAAAAACAAAAAAGTCCCTGAATATTCAGGGACGAGACGTTGTTCTCGCGGTACCACCCTGGTTACTGCGCGCCTTTCCCGCGTATGCCCGCCTTATGTAGCGCCCCCGGTCGGGAACGCCGCAATCCGTGCGGCATGCGTGGGCTAATGCCCGCAATCGCCTTTGCCGGAAAATAACGGTTCCGTACCGGTGGAGTTTCGTCCACGCTCCGAAGCAGCTTCGGTCGCACTTCTTCATAAAGGCTCTTCCAGCACGGCATCAAGCCCGCTTCGCAGGCGCCGGAGCCTTCTCTCTGGACGGAGGGCTGCGACTTACTCGTTTCGTCAAGGCGTTAGGGATATGCTGATGCAAAGCTTATTCATCCCATTATTTTATATCCGCGCCATCGGTTTGTCAATGTTTGGTCATTGCCGGTCGAAAGTCTGCAGATAACGGTTTGTGGCCGACCATTTGTGTCGAGCCGCATTTGTTGGTCATACTGCATTTGTTGGTCATACTGCATTTGTTGGTCAAACCGCATTTGTTGGTCGTACCGCATTTGTCGGTCGTACTGCATTTGTTGGTCGTGCTGCATTTGTTGGTCGTGTTGCTTTTGTCGGTCGTACTGCATTTGTTGGTCGTGCTGCTTTTGTTGGTCGTGTTGCTTTTGTCGGTCGTACTGCATTTGTTGGTCGTACTGCATTTGTTGGTCGTACTGCATTTGTTGGTCGTACTGCATTTGTTGGTCGTACTGCATTTGTTGGTCGTACTGCATTTGTTGGTCGTACTGCATTTGTTGGTCGTACTGCATATGTTGGTCGTACTGCATTTGTTGGTCGTACTGCATTTGTTGGTCGAACCGCATTTGTTGGTCGTACATTTGTTGGTCGTACATTTGTTGATTCGTACCGCATATTTCGGTCGTACGCACGTTTGGTCAAATGCTGGCGTCGAACGCCATGCTTGCTCGCTTGATCGCTTGCGTCCTCGAACGGTTGTCGAACGCCTCGTTTGTCTAACGCCGTCCTGAGCGACTCTGGAGCAACCGCTATTAGCTATTTCGGAAAAATCATCATTCATTCCCGTGTTCGGTATAATCCAAACCAAGGCCGTTCCGCCCGAATGCTGCTGGAATTCCTCCCGTTCATCCGTCTCTAGCCGGGTAACGGTTCGAAATAACTGGAAAAAGCCCCGCTAAATCGGCTCTGCATCGCAAAAAATGCGGTCCGAGCAAGGTTTACCGGGAGGAATTCCCGTTAGATGCTACTGCGGCGGGGCAGCGGACAAAATTAACGTGAGGTTTTCCGGTTTGTTCCGCCGTTTCCGAACTAGTGAATGTCCTTTTTCTTGAAGCGGCCGCCCTTGACGTCATGAATGTTGCCGATCGCCAGAAACGCCCCCGGATCGAGCTCCTCCACGATCGACTTCAGCTTCGCCTGCTCCAGCCGCGTCACGACGCAAAAAATAACCTGTTTGTCGTCGCCGGAATAGCCGCCCTCGCCGTTCAAATACGTGACGCCCCGGCCGAGCCGCTGCAAAAGGGCGTCGCCGATCGTTTTGGAATTTTCGCTGATGATCCATACCGACTTCGATTCGTCGAACCCTTCGATCGTGACGTCGATCATTTTAAAGGCGATATAGTAGGCGATCAGCGAGTACATCGCGTGATCCCAGCCGAAGACGAAGCCGGCGCTGCCGAGAATGAACACGTTGATGAACAGGACGATTTCCCCGACGGAAAACGGCGACTTTTTGTTCACCAAAATCGCCACGATTTCCGTGCCGTCGAGCGAGCCGCCCGCCCGGATGACGATGCCGACGCCGACGCCGAGAATGATGCCACCGAATACGGCGGCGAGCAGCGGATCCAGCGTGAGCGGCTCGACAGGGTGAAGCAGCGCCGTGCCGACGGACATGATGATGACCCCGTACAGCGTGGAGACGGCGAACGTTTTGCCGATTTGCTTATAGCCGAGAAACAGGAAGGGCAAATTGATCAGCGTCAAAAACACGCCGAGCGGCAAGCCGGACAAATGCTGCGCGATAATCGAAACTCCGGTGACGCCGCCGTCGATAATTTGGTTCGGTACGAGAAAAATTTCCAAAGCGACGGATACGAGCGCGGCGCCCAAAAAAATGAACAGCGCCTTGCGCAAGATTTGCAGCTTCGAGCTGCGTTTGTGCTGCCGGGCCGCTTCGGCGGGCAAAGGCTGTTGGAACGTAGTCATGAGCAACCCCTTTCGTCGGACCCCGAGTCGCGAAACGTAACATGGTCCATTATACCCCCGATCCGGTCCGAAAGAAAATGACGCCCCCGCCGCCTGCTGTCCGTTTACCCGCTCGCCTTTTCCTGCTCGCTACAAGCGTTCCCTCCGGCCTTCGTTCTCCCGCCTTCCACCTCCCGCCTCTCGTCTCCCGCCTCTCGCCTCCCGCCTCTCGCCTCCCGCCTCTCGTCTCCCGCCTCTCGCCTCCCGCCTCTCGTCTCCCGCCTGACGCCTCTCGCCTCTCGCCTTCCACCTCCCGCCTCTCGCCTCCCGCCTCCCGCCTTCCACCTCCCGCCTGCCGCCCAGCCTCCGCCCGCCTGACGCCTTACGCCTTGTCATCGTCTTCGCCGTCACGCCTGCCCCCCGCAGCCATCCGCGCTCAGCCGTACCGCACGATGCGGTCTTCCCCCGCTCCGAAACGCGTCAAATGGATCGTTCGCCGCCGCGGATCGATCGTCACGACGTCGAACGCCGTTTCCGTCCGCGACCCGGCGATTCGTTCCGGCGCCCCTTCGAAATCGCGGTTTGTCGTCGCGTTCAGCGTGGAAACGAGCGGAATCCCGTCCTTTTCCAACGTCTGATCGAAATGGACGTGTCCGAAAAAGCAGCCGGCGATCCGCCCCGGACCTCTTGCCGCAAAGTCCGCGGACGCCGCT
The DNA here is from genome assembly GCF_036577625.1 of Paenibacillus sp. GYB003. Taxonomy (NCBI): domain Bacteria; kingdom Bacillati; phylum Bacillota; class Bacilli; order Caryophanales; family Paenibacillaceae; genus Paenibacillus; species Paenibacillus sp. GYB003. The sequence goes on from NZ_JARBDC010000013.1 coordinate 81,940, forward strand.
TGCCCGAACGGTCCGTCCGTCGCTTCGGCCCGAAACGCCCGTCCGTGGCGGTATGCGGCGATAATGCCCCACATCGCCCCCTCGTTTTCGACCGGGTGATCGGCGCCGAATACGCCCTCCTGTCCGACGGAGACGTGGGAAAACAATACGGCGGTGATGAAAACAAAGCTGGCCGTCCCCTCGCTTTGCACCGTTCGGCACCGGTTCAGCACCCGCTCCGTTTCGGCCGCCAAATAGTCGGGAAACGGCTTCCCCGGATTCCGCGGCGTTTGTTCGCCGGCATGGTTCATACGATTACCCCTTTCGTACGGCCGACGGCGCAACGGCCCGGCCATTGCTAAGACGCTCCGGTCAATTTCCGGAAACGGCGATCATAAAAATGCCCGCCACGACCGCGGCGGAGGCGGCCAAACGGCTTGCGCCGTGCTTCTCCTTCAGCACGAGCAGTCCGAGCAGCACCCCGAATACGATGCCGATTTCGCGCAGAGGCGCGATGTACGCCATCGGAGCCCGCGACATGGCGAACAAAAACAGCAAATACGACCCGGGCGACAGCAGCGCGCCGACGAGAAACGATTTCCACCGGCGTCCGATGACGGCGCGGATCGAGCCCGATGCGAGCGCCGACGGCGTAAGGCCGAGAATGAACCCGAGATTCGTGACGACGAGCAGCGCGATCGGGGACAAGTAGGCCAGGTTCAGCTTGTCGACGAACGTATAGGCCGTCGAGCACAGGCCGACGGACAGCGCCAGCAGGAACGGCCCTGCGGATAGCGACGCTCCCGTCCCGCCGCGTCCCGGCAGCCATCCGCTCATGACGGCGAAGCCCGCGACAAGGCAGCCGATGCCGACCCAGCCCCCCGGCGGGAGCGACTCGTGCAAAAACGCGACGCCGAGCACCGGCACGAGCAGCGTGGGCGTTCCCCGCATAACCGGATACGCTTGGGACAAATCGCTTCGCTTGTACGTCATGGCGAGCAGCAGCGCATATACGCTGTTAAGCGCAAGCGACAGCGCGATGCTGAGCCAGGCTTCGGGCTTCGGCGGCACGTTCGCCGCTTCGATCGCCAGGACCGGCAGGAGCGCGATCGTCGACGGGATATACATCGCCCACAAAAAAACGGCCTTATTTTCGCTCTTCTTCGCAAACAAGTTCCAAACCGCGTGCGCCAGTCCCGAGCACATGACGAGCGCGAGCGAAACGACAGGCAAATCCAACCGGACTCCCCCCTATGCCAAACTTCCAACCTCTCTCATCCACAAAGTAACACGAAAACACATATATTTGCAATATAATAAACACAAATACACATCACAAATATGCGGGACGCTGCCCGCATATCCCGTCAATATACGAAAAACCGTCCGGGAAAAACCCGAACGGTCCTTTGTATACAAACTTATACGGCTAACGTGCCCGGCAATCGTTTAGCGGATCGCGCGATCCGCTCTCATTGCAGGATCAGCATCGACAGCGGAATGAAGCAGCCGGCCAAACCGAATACGAATAGTCCGGCCCATTTTTGACCGCCCCGCCAAGTTCGCAGCGCCAACAGGAACGTGTAATACGTCAAATACAGCGATATTCCGATTAACAAGACGTTCAATCCGATTCATCTCCCTTTTGCGGTACGGGCGGATTCAACTGCTTGCCGAAACTTTCGAGCGTCAGGTCGAAATCGATCCGGACATCGGCTTGCGGAAACCGGTTCGCCCAATTAAACGTTTCGAATGTCTCCCTCGAGATAAATTGGGTTCTCGCGGATAAATTCCACAGGAAAGGATCGCCCTTCACGTCCTGCTGCATCTTTTCCACCAGCCGTTTCGAATCCCGGGCAAGGATGGATTGGATCGTTTTCTTGAGCACCTCCTGTTTTTTCGTATCGAGAGCGTAATCGGTGAAACTCGGAATGGACAGCAGCTGTAATTTGAGCGGAACCTTGACATGGATCGTCGTACCGTGATTTCGGACGCGCACGGAAATATCCGTATTGCCGACCTTGATCATCCGCAGCGTGACTTGGTAGCGCTCGTCATACGGGTCGGGAAACGTCGAGATAAAGGAATGCGCCAACGATTTGCGCCGGAGGAGCAGCACATATCTCGTTTCCTCGCCCGTCAGCGTGCCGATCATCTTTCCTTCCTTGAATATGGCGGAGCCCATCAGCTGCACGGGGTCGCCGTTTTTTTGCGGAATTTGACCGGCCTTGTAGCTGTCTTCGTTTTTTCGCGGTGCTGCCGGAGTTCGTTCCGTAGTCGCATAGATCGCCAAAAATACCGAATCTTCCGTAAGACGCGTGAAATAGCGGTTCAGGGTAGAGTACGGAACGTTGCCCGTATCTCTCCACCGTTCCTGCATAAAGGCGAAATATTTATGCGGACGCGTCTCCAGATTAGGCTTATTTCGGTCGATGAACTCGCTTGCCTTTTCTTTGGAAACGATCAGATTCACTTCCCGGCGCATTTCCGGGTCCCTCATCGAGGAGCTGATGATTCTCAGAAAAAACTTGCTTTTCGCAAATTCCTCGCTGACGATCATCGTTCTTAGATGGGAAAAGCTGATCTTTCTGGTGATCACGCTGTTCGCAAGCTCTTTGGCCGATAAGATGTCCGGCGCGCTAATCGTAATCGTGTCGCTCGGCGGCTCGTTTTCCGCGCTTCCCGTATCGCTCGAGCCGACTTGGGGGTTGGATATTTGAAACGTCGCCTGTATCAGATCGCCCTCTCCTTTGTCGACGCCCAAAACGACCGTATACGCCTGCTCCTCCAGCTCGAGTTTGTCCCAGCAGCCGGATAGCGCAAATGCAAGCAGCAACGGCAGCAGCAGCTTGAGACGTTTCACCGGACGCGCCCCCGTTTCCGTTTATCCAGCGCCCACAGTATGAAAGGCAGCACGATATAAAAAATCGAAGTGGATTCAATCAAGTCGTCGCGGTACAGGCTTGCGACAATCTCATTTTCCGGCAGCAAGCCCAATAAAAGAACGAGCCCCGAGAACGGCAGCACGAACGGCTTGAACGCTTTGATTCGCAAAGTCCGGGCGAACAAAAAGGCGATCAGGTGCAAATAGACGGCGAAGTGAACGACCGAGCACATGAGCCAAAAAAACAAAAAAATCGATTCGACGTGGGAGATGACTTGCCCCACCTGAGCGGTACGGGTCAATTGCTGGAACGGATATTCCATATCGCGCACGGCCGGGTAATCGAAAACCGCTATAAATACTGCCATCGCCAGCACGATGTTGAAGATGGACAGGCCGAATCCGATGAACGATGCTTTCCGGAAATCGGCGAACGTCCGTACGTACGGTACCAATGCCAACAAATAAATCACTTCTCCGTATACGGAGGTGTGGAACACGCTTTCCTTCACGAGCGGAATGATCCCGGGTCCGGCGATCGGAAACAGATGCAGCCAGTCGATAAAATCCCACACGAGGAAAAACAAAACGAAAAAGATCGCGTACGCATACGGAAAAATAAGCCATGCGACGCGACCGATCGTTTCCAGGCCGCGACTGGCTATAAAACATGCCGCCGCCAGCAGGAGCAGGAGCAAAACGGGGACCGGCGTTCTCTGGTACACCATCGTGTTGACGATGCTCACATAGCTGCGGCTGTTCAGCACGGTGGCCGTCAATAGAATGACAAAGAACAAAAAACCGATCAAGAAACCGCCAGCCGAGCCCGTCAACTCAAAGGTCAAATCCAGCAGCCCTTTGCCCGGATTATTTTTGAGGATGGAAAACATGACCACCAGGACGATCGACAGGAACAGGCAGGAAATAACCGGCATCAGCCAACCGGCGTTGCCTCCCGACAAAAACAGAAAGGTGGGCGTCGTATCGGTCAATTTCAGCCCAATCGTAAAAACAATCAGGGAAAAGAACTCCCGAAAGCCGATCTTCCCGTCCGACAGTTTGATCATCGCTTGGCCTGTCCCCCCTTTCTTCGACTCCTGACCCGGTCCTTCGGACGTATATTCGTAGGGCGAAGCCATTGCTTCCACACGGGGGGGCGGACGATCAAATCTTTGGAAGAGCGGTAATGGGGCGACAGCGGCGACATGAAGGGGACGCCGAACGATTCGAACGAAACCATATAAGCCAGCACGCACGTCAGAACGAGGGCGACACCGAAAAACCCCATTATATTGGCGCTGAGCAGCATAAAAAAACGCAAAATTCACACCGCGAAGTTCATGCTGATCTCCGGAACCGCGAACGAGGACAAGCCGGTCAACGCCACGATAATGACCAAAATCGGACTGATAATATTCGCTTCGACGGCCGCTTGCCCGAGAATAAGCGCACCGACGATGCCGATCGTCGGACCGATCGCCTTCGGTATGCGGATTCCGGCCTCCCTGACCAATTCAAAGGTAGCTTCCATGATCAAAACCTCGACGAAGGCGGGAAACGGGACCCGCTCTCTTGTCGCGGCAATGGCCAGCAGCAGGTCGGTCGGCAGCATCTCTTCGTGGTAGGTGCTGATGGCCAAATAGATCGACGGGGTCATCAGAGCGACGAATACGGCCAGCATTCGAATGATCCGAATGAAGTTGCCGTAAGCCCATCGAAGGTGGGTATCCTCGGACGTGTGAAACAAGGACCAGAACGTGACGGGCGTAATAAGAGCTATGGGCGAGTTGTCCATCAGCAATACGACATGTCCTTCGTGCAAAAACGAGCATGCCCGGTCCGGACGCTCGGTCAATAGAGCGCTGGGAATGAGCGAATAGGAGCGCTCCTCGATAAATTGCTCCAATATCGACAAGCTCTGAACCAAATCGCTGTTGACGCTCTCGATTTTACGCTTGACCCGGTTGACCAGCTCCGGATCGGCAACTTGCTTGAGGTACAGCACGTACACTTCTTTTTGGCTCTGATCCCCGATCAAGACGGACTCGGTCATCAGTCGGTGATCCTTCAGTTGTTTGCGGATCAGGGACCGATTGGACGCCGCCGATTCGATAAACGCTTCCTTCGGGCCTTTCAGCACATTTTCGTTATCGGGCTCGGAAATATTCCGAGCCTCGAAACCGGGCGTTTGGATCGACAGCGCTACGGCTTCGCCATCGACGAGCAGGATCGTACTGCCGTACAGCAGTTCATGCACGACGTTTCGGAAATGATCCACTTTGTTAACCCCGGCGGCGGACAGCACGTTTTTGGCCAATGCCGACAGCATGTCCGCGCAATCGGGCTCCGGCGTTCCGCCGGTCATCGACAGCAGCGGTTTGAGGATATGCTCCTCCACCGCCTGGATATCGGTTGCGCCTTCCAGAAATAGGACGATTCCGTCCTTGTTCAAATACGGAATATGTACGTCCCGCAGCAGTAAGGCGATATTTTCGGGGTAGGCGAATACGGTCTTGATTTGACCGATGTTCGCATCCAATTCCCGGAACAATGGGCCAAGCCCGTCCAATGCATTCTCCGTCGTTTCCATGGCTGTCATCGTTCACTCCATCTTGCTCGAAACGTTATGCCCTATTTTAACCAAATGCGGAGATCGCAATACGGCTAGCCATGCTTAACCGGTTGATAATGAAAAACGTCCGGGTTGAGCGAAAATATTTGGCTTCCGAAACGTAACGGACGCCACGGCGCTTATTTCGCGAAAATCGGCCGTTTTCCAATCGTAACGGACACCACTGCGCTTATTTGCTCCGAACCGCCGTCCAAAAGGGGGTTTTTCGCCAAATAGCCGCGCCTGTGTCCGTTGGAAAAATAAAAAGCCGAAAGGAGGCTCATAGCGGCCGCTATGTCCGTTACACACTTGGAACTTGGGGCCCGTCCCGCCGCCCCCATGCTCGCCCCCCGCTCCAACTCCCGACGACGCAACGCAGGTCATCCGAGCCGGTATCGCCGTGTCCCGCCGCCGGCAGCAGGAAACACCCGCTGCAGCTTTGACGCTTAAGCGAAGGTCGGGACAGGACGGTCTTTTCCGTGCAAACTGCCCCTGTTTGGTTATGCCGAACCGGCAGCGGAGCGGGAAGCGAGATGGAAATGCTCCCGTTATTTTCGGTCGTTTCCCGTTTCCGGGCAAGACAACGGGAAAACATCCCGCTACATTCGTCCAAACCGCGCTTTTCGCCGATTCGGCGCCATTTTATCGGGAGCTTCTCCCGGTATTTCGAAACGATGCCTATTCGAGAGCGAGTGAACAGGAGGTTTTCCCGTTCGTTCGAATCCAGCGGCCCGGCAGGAGAAGGAGAAGAACCCGAAAATTAATGAAAAACCGTCCGGGAAAAAACGTCCGGACGGTCCACTGGCATACAAAACCTATACGTTTGAGGCTTGGACTTCAGCGCAGGTCGCGCCATGCTGCCGACAGCCGCTTATTCGTAGACGATTTCGATGCCGCTGCGAGCATACCGCTCCACCAGCCCGCGATCGATGCCCGAATCGGTCACGAACCGCTCCACGTCGCCGCAGCCGCAAATTTTCGTCAGCGAGACGCAGTCGAACTTGCTGCTGTCGGCCAGCGCGATCGTTCGTTTCGCGCACCGAAGCATCGTCTTCTTCACTTGAATTTCGCCGATGCCGTAATCGGTTATCCCTTCGGCCAGCGTAACGCCGCTCATGCTCATGAAAAACAGGTCGGGATGAAACCGCTGCGCGAACTGCTCGGCCAAATCGCCGATCACGCTCTGCTCGGCATTATGGATCACGCCCCCGATCAGCACGATCGTATAGTGGGGCATCGTGACCAGCGCATTCGCAATCGGCAGCGAATTCGTAATGATCGTCAGCCTCTCGAATTTCGCTTTGAGCGCATGGGCGAATTCGGTGTTCGTCGTGCTGACGTCGAGCGCGATCGACTGCCCTTCGGTCACGTACCGGCAGGCGATTTCCGCCAGCTCGGCTTTTTGCTTGCGGTAGGCCGACTCCCTGACGGTAAGCGGGATTTCCCGGCTGTAATCGAGCCGGTTCGAGATCGCGCCGCCGTGGACGCGCTTCAGCAGCCCTTCGCCTTCCAAATATTCCAGATCGCGCCGGATCGTCTCGAACGAGACGCCGAACAGCTCCATCAGCTCCGATGCTTTGATCGATTTGTCCCGCTCCAGCTTCCGTACGATCGCTTCATGCCTTTGCTGTGCGAACAAACGGCTTCCTCCTTCCGAAACGCGGCTTGTCTCACGTTCAAAGTGTACCATACGGCCGGTACTACGAAAAGTTAGTACTGTTCGGCATCGCCATGCGAGCTTATTATAGGATCAGGTACTAAGACAAAGCGCTAATCGGCGCGGAACGGACCGTTCGCTCCGCTTCCGATCGGCATCAAACTTATACGATGAGGTGGATCGGTCATGATGAGAAGAAGAAATACGACGGCATTTTCGTTTATGGCATGGGCTTCGTTCGCCTGCGCGTTCGCTGCGATGTTCATCGGCATTTACACGCTTCAGGAACCTCTATCGGTCAAAGGCTATTACGCCGTGGCCGCGCTGTACTTGACGATGTCCGCATTCGTGCTGCAAAAAACGATTCGCGACAACCAGGATGACGCGCATACCGGCAAAAAACGGAACACCGGCGCCTTCACGTTTCTCTCCTGGGCGGCGTTCGCCACCGCGCTGATCGCCGTGTTCATCGGCATCTACAACTTGAACCAGCCGCTGTCCGTGCAAGGCTACTACGCCGTATGCGCCTTGTTTCTGACGATGTCGTCGTTCGTCCTGCAGAAGACGGTGCGGGACAACAAGGAGGACGACGAGCTGTACGGACCGCGCGGCGAAGCGCAGGAATGACCGTTCGCATCGAAATAAACGTAACGCCCGGAGCGTCGCGGCGGCGGAGAAAAGGCGGATGCCGACTCTCGCTGCCCGCTGCCCGGGCGTTTTGCCATGCTGCCGGCTACTTCCGTCGGCGACGGTGCTCCTGCACCAGGGCGAGCGCCCCGGCAAAGGCGCTGGCCGACGTATCCTCCGCCGTTTCGAAGGCGGGTACGGACGTTCCGGCGGTTCCGCTTTCGGCCAGCGCCGCCTTTGTCTCTCCGAGAAACAGATCGGCGCTCCTGGCGATGTTGCCCCCTACGATAATCGCCTCCGGCTTAAACTCGGCGACGTACGGGGCGAGCATTTCGCCGAACAACCGTCCGAACTCCGCGAAGATCGCCCGTGCATTCGCACTGCCGGCGCGCGCGGCGTCCGCGATCGGCTTCACCTCGCCGCCGCCCCCGAGCCCGAATGCTTCGGCCAGCCTCAGTACGCCCCGCTGGGAAATGTAATCGTCCACGTTGCTGTCCCGGAACGGATCGTTCCACAGCTCCCGGCCTTTCACGATGCCGTTTTCGCCGATGAACGACGATCCGGTCCCCGTGCCGATCGTGATGCAGATGCTGCGGCGGTACCGTTTCGCATGGCCGTAATGCAGCTGCCCGGCCGCGAACAGCGCCGCGTCGTTGTCGAACACGATCGGCGCGTCCGCCGCCATCGCGCCGCGAACGGCCGGATCGGCCGCGATGCGCTCCTCCATCGCCGCGCGCAGGTTCGTCCCGTACAGCGCGTCGTATTTTTGCTGTCCGCGAATGTAGCATATTCCGTTTTCGTAATCGAACGGCGACGGAAACGCGTAGCCGATGCCGATCAGCTCGTACGGACGGCCGCCGGACAACCGTTCCAGCGCCGCCGCGCGACCGGCGATCAGCCCGTAAAAATGGTCCAGCAGCGTCTCTTTGCTTTCTTTCCCGCGGGAAGGAAACGTTTCGGTCAGCCCTTCCACGATATTCCCGTTCTCCCGAACGACGGCCGCTTTGATCGACGTTCCGCCGACGTCGAATACGATGGCATAACGATCCATGATGCAGCAAATTCCCCTTTCGCAATGCGTCATCCCCAAGTATAGTTGGATTGCGCCATGTTGTCCAAAAAAACGACGGCCGAGGAAATCCGTGAAACTGCAAAAAAAGGAGCGCACCTTCTTTCGCCGGTGCGCTCCTTTTTTTATCCCCGATTTACCTTTGCAGCTTGACGGGCTGCCCCGTCTTCACCGACTCGTAGCCGGCCAAAGCGACTTCCGCCGAGCGGAGGCCGTCGACGCCCGAAACCGGGGCCGGCTTGCCTTCGAGCAGCGCGTTCACGAACGATTCGACCATGTAATGGTCCATCGAGTCGGCCCACGACAAATATTGGCCTTTGCCGGCTTCGTTGCTGAACAATTCCGTCTTCTGGGCGAAGCTGTCGACCGAGATCGTCCCTTTCGTGCCGACGATTTCCATCGTGACGTCGCCCCACGTCGGGAACGCCTTCGGCCGCGACCAGCTCGTGTCGAGCACGCCGACGGTGCCGTTCTCGAACTTCACGTGAATCATGCCGGCGTCGTCGACTTTCAGGTCCTCGTGGAACAGCGTCGCCGCATACGCGTACACTTCCGTCACCTTCGAGCCGGTGAACCAGTTCATCAAGTCCATGACGTGTACCGTATGATCGAGCAGCGCGCCGCCGCCGGACAGCTCCGGCTCGACGAACCAGTTGCCCGGCATCGTGCCGCGGTTCGTTCCTTTGATCGCCAAAATGTCGCCGATATCGCCGCGGTCGACCGCCGCTTTCGCGCTGACGACGGCCGCCAAATAGCGGCACGGGAACGCGGTGAACAGCTGAACCCCGTTTTCTTCGCAGACCGCGATCATCCGCTCCATCTCGGCGACGGAAATGCCGAGCGGCTTTTCGCAAATGACGTGCTTTTTCGCCTTCGCCGAATCGATCGTATGCTGGGCGTGGAACGCATTCTCGGAACAAATGACGACGGCGTCGACGTCCGGGCGCGCGAGCAAATCGCGGTAGTCTTCGTAATAGGCGAGACCGTTTTTCTCGATGACTTTCTCGACGCGGCTCTTCACCTCGTCGGCGATGCCGACGACCTCGACCTGCGGAAGCGACAGCAGCGCATGCAAATAAGAATGGGCATGGCCGTGGGCGAAGCTGATCATGCCGACTTTCAGCTTGTTCATCGCGATCCCTCCCGTACGCTGTTATCGAACAAAACGGCTTGGCCGGTGCGCGACGATTCGACGACCGCGAGGCCGATTTCGAGCGCCTTGTAAGCGTCCTGGGCCGTCACGATCGGCTGCCGGTTTTCCCGGATGCAGTCGATGAAATGTTTGATTTCCAGCTCGAACGGACTATGATAGCCCGGGCTTTGCGGCACTTCGACGAAAGGACCGGCCGCTTTGTCGGCCGCCGCTTTGCGCACCTGCAGCGAAACCGATTTCGAGCTGTCGCTGCGAATGAGTCCGCCGCTGCCGGCGATTTCCGCCGCCGTCGTAAACGGCCCCGGGTACCCCCAGTGCGCCTCGACGTTGGCGACCGCGCCGCTTTCGAAAATCAGCGTGGCCGATGCATAGTCCACGTTGCCTTCCAGCTTGCGCAGGCCGTACACCGAACGGACTTCGCCGAGCGACCAGCGCAGGAAGTCGAGATCGTGCACCATCAAGTCGAGCACGACGCCGCCGCTTTTGTCTTCGTCCTTGAACCACGGACGACGATCGCCCGGATGGCCGCCGATCCGCTTCAAGTGAGCGACGCCGATGCGTCCGAGCGCGCCTTGCGCGATTTTATTTTTCATTTGCACGTATTCGGGGAAGAAGCGAACGACGTGTCCGATAAACAGGCGAACGCCGTTTTGCTCGCAGACGCGGATCATTTCCGCGGCGTCCTGCAAATTCAAGGCGATCGGCTTCTCGCAAATGACATGCTTGCCCGCCTCGGCCGCTTTGATCGAAAAAGGCTTGTGCAGATGGCTCGGCAGCGTCACGCTGACGACGTCGCAGCCCGATTGCTCCAGCATGTCGTCGAACGACTCGTACGGCGTCGCGCCCGTGCGCTCGGCCATTTTCCGCAAATGGTTCGGATCGATGTCGCACACGCCGACGATCGTCACGCCGGGAATTTTGGCATAGCTGCCCGCGTGTACGTTGCCGAGGCCGCCGCAACCGACGATGGCTACTTTCATGGCTGTCCCTCTCTTCGTTTCGTTGTATAATATCCTCAAGGCCAACGATACAACCTTTGCCCTTGCCGCGTATATGCCGTCATTTGTCGGTTTTGTATCCAATTTTGTCATGATCGAAAGCGCAGGTGTCACAGGCCGTGGAAATCTACAAAGAACCGATCCATTACCAGAACCCCGTGCTGTGCATCAAAGTATGGCAGTTCGAGGCGCAGAAAGCGGTCCAGTCCGGGCCGATCCAAAACGTCCGCTGGCATTATCACAAGGAAGTCGAATTCATTCTCGTGCGCCACGGCTCCCACGAGGTGCACACCCCGGGCCATGCGTACATGCTGCACGCCGGTGACGTCGTCGTCATCGGCTCGTCGCAGCTGCACCGCGCGCGCGTCGTCGGCGGCGACAAGCTGGTTTATATCGTGCTCCACGTCGACCTGGAGCCGTACTTCGATCCGGCGATGATGCGGTATTACCGCCATTTCTCGGAGGTGCACCAGCCGCTCGAGGAGCTGAACTACATGTTTCGGGAAAATGCGGGCGTCCGCGCCGAAGTCGGCCGCATCATCGAGCGGATTCACGACGAAATTATGGGCAAGCAGGCCGGCTACGAAATCGCCGCAAGCATGCACATCAAGCATTTGCTGCTGACGCTGCTCCGCGGAGACACCCGGGGGCTGCTGCAGGCGCACGATTCCGTCGATCCCGGCGTGATGAAGCCGATATTGGAATACGTGGACAGCCATTTGGCGGAGAAGATCGAGATGGAGCAGGTGAGTCAGATCGCGGGCATGAGCTATTTTTATTTCTCGAAATATTTCAAAAAAGCGATGGGCGCCTCGTTTACCGACTACGTCAACCGGAAGCGGATCGCCAAGGCGGAGCGGCTTCTCGTGACGAGCGGACAAAACGTCGGCGACATCGCCAGATCGGTCGGCATTGAAAATATGGCTCATTTTTACGAGCTGTTCAAACGGTTCAACGGCTGCACGCCGAAGCAATATTTGAGCAAAATCGACGCCGCGGCGCATTGAGCCGTTACGGGCGCAGCTTTACCGGCAGCCGTTTGACGCCGAACACGATCGTGCTGTCCATCCGCTCCAGCTCGTGCGAACGGTCGCGGGCGAAGTTCGGGAACCGCTCCAGCAGCGCGCGAATCGCGATGTCCGCTTCCAGTCGGGCCAGCTGCGAGCCGAGGCAAAAATGGATGCCGTGGCCGAAAGCCAAATGAGGGTTCGGGCCGCGGTCGATGTCGAACGTCTCCGGACCGTCGAACGCTTCCTCGTCGTGATTCGCCGAGCCGATCCACAGCTGGACGATTTGTCCCGCGCTCAGATGCTGTCCGCGCAATTCCGTATCCCGGACGACCCTGCGGATCATATGCTGCACCGGCGAGCAATAGCGAAGCGTTTCTTCGACCGCGCCGGCGACCGCCGCCGGATTGCCGATCAATTTCCCGCGGGCGTCCTCGGAGCCGTCCAGACATAAAATCGCCGACGAAATCAAGTTGGTCGTCGTCTCGTTCCCGGCGACCAGCAGCAATATGCAAAACCCGATCAGCTCCAGCCCGCTCAACCGTTCGTTTTCGACCGACGCCGCGACAAGACGGCTGATCAGATCGTCTTGGGGCGCTTTGCGCCGGGTTTCCGCGATATCGGCGAAATAAGCGCTCATCTCTTTTTGGCTGCGAAAATAAGAGTCCGCATGTGGGGAGACGAGCTCGTCGGACCACCGTTTGAACGTTTCGATATGCGGCTTCGGAATTCCGAGCATTTCGGCGATGATGAGAACCGGCAGCGGACCCGCGAAATCGCGAAGCGCGTCGATTTCGCCTTTCGCCTCCGCCTCGTCCAGCAGTCGGTCCGTAACCGATCGGACAAGCGGAGCCAGCGCTTCTACGGCTTTCGGAGTAAACGCTTGCGATACGAGCGCGCGAAGCTTCCGGTGATCGGGCGGATCTTTCCGGAGTATGCTCGCGTCGATCGGCTCCTCGGGCGTCGGCTCGCGCATTTTCGAAGAGAACCGTTCGTAATCGGCGAATACCGTCTTGACGTCTTCGTATTTATAGACACTCCATTGGTTGCTGTCCTTGTCGAAACGAACCGGTGAAACCGTTCTCAAATGGCGGAATTTTTGCAGCGGGATCAAATGCTCGGGGATGATCGCATTCATGGTCGATTCCTCGCTTTCCTATCGGACCGGCGGCTTGACCGGCGCGGTTCGATTGCCGCGCGGCGGCTCGCTTTGTACATGTGAATCAATTATAGGATTCCATGTCTATTTTTGTAAAGGCTTCCGCCGAGCTGCGTGCCGGCGGCGGTGACCGCATAGTCGCCTGCATGTCAGCGATTTGGATAACGCTTACATGATATTGGAAAAAATGAAGAGACTTTGAGGTTCGCTAATCGATCTTTAGTCGCAACGAAACGAGGATAACGGTCTTTACGGACTCTGATATGATCCCGTTAAACGACAAAAGGAGCAGCCGCACCCGAACCGGATGCGGCTATTGCCCCTCGTCTTTGCCTTCGCCGCCGTTCTTTTTCTCTTCGCCTTTTTTGTTTTGACCGCCGCTTTTTTTCTCGTTTTCTTTTTGGGTTTCTTTGGCGGCCTGCTGCTCCTTCTTCTTCGCTTCCTGCTCCTTCTTTTTCGCTTCCTGCTCCGCCTCGTTTTGCTGCTGCAGCTGATACTGCCTCATTTCCCGGTACATCTGGTACTGCCGCTTCAGCTCCTGGTCGATAACGGATTTATTTTGCTGCTGCTGCTGTTGCTGCTGCGCCTTCGCTTTTTCCGCATCCGCCTTCGATTGTCCGCCGCAGCCCGCCGTCGACCAGGCAAGCGCCGCGGCCAAGCAGCCGATTCCGATTTGACGGTACATAACAACAAACCCCCTCCTTGTTTGGGATTAGGGTTCCCTGACAAGGAGGGGGCTATTCGGCCGAAAGCCGTCGCGTCAGCCTTTATCGGCCGCCGTTCCCGGCTCGGCAAGCTGCGCAGGCGCCGCATCCGGCTTGTTCGCCGCGACGCCGGCCGAAACTGGCCCCGGTGCGGCGGAAGGAGCGATTCCGCCGAGCTTCGCGGTCAACCCTTTGACGAGACGGTCGACGTCGATGCCCGATACGCTTTTGAGCATTTCCGGCGCCGTCGCCATAAGCGACGTCACGTAATTGCTCACGCGTGCCGCTCCTTCGCCATGGCCGGTGTCGACGACGGTCAGCTTGTCGATCGAGCCGATCGGCGCCGCCACTTTGCCGGCAAGCTCCGGCAGCATTTTTACGATAATGTCGAGGATGGCCGCTTCGCCGAATTTCTCGAACGCCTCCGCCAGCTTCTGCTTCGCTTCCGCCTCGGCGAGACCGCGCAGCCGGATGACTTCGGCGTCGGCCGCCCCTTTCGCCCGCTCCGCTTCGGCGATCGCGAGACCTTCGAGCCGCTTCTGCTCGGCGTTCGCCTTCGCTTCGGCCTCGATTTTATACTGCATCGCCTCGGCTTCGAGCAGCCGCCGCGCCTTCTCCGCTTCCGCCGCCTGGACGACCGCGTACCGTTCGGCGTCCGCCTTCTTCTTCACTTCCGCGTCGTACTGCTTCTCGCGGCGCAAAATTTCTTTCGCCTCGAGGTCGATTTCGCGCTCCCGCCGAACGAGCTCGACCTTCATCTGCTCCTCGACGACGCTTTGCTTCGAGCGCGCTTCCTGAATATGATACGCCTGATCGGCTTCCGCCTTGGCCATATCCTGCTCCTTCTTGAACGCCGCCGTCTTCAGCTCTTTCTCTTTAGCCGCCTCGGCGATGTTCGTATCGCGCAGCAGCTCGGCTTTCATCCCTTCCTCCTCCGCCTTCGCCTTCTGAATACGCGAGTCGCGGAGCGCCTCGGCTTCGGCGATATCGGCGTCGCGCTTGACGGCCGCGATACGCGGCTTGCCGAGCGAATCGAGATAGCCGTGCTTGTCGCGCACGTCCTTGATCGTGAACGAGACGATTTGCAGCCCCATCTTCTTCAAATCTTTCGCGGCGACACCCTGCACTTCCTGCGCGAACTTGTCGCGATTGCGGTACACTTCCTCGACCGTCATCGAGCCGAGAATCGAGCGCAGATGCCCTTCGAGCACCTCCTGCGCCTCGCTCTTCAGCGCCTCCGTCGGCTTGCCCATGAACTGCTCCGCCGCCGTCGCGACGTCTTCCACGGAGCCTCCGATTTTGATGATCGCCACGGCGTCCGTCATGACCGGCACGCCCTGCTCGGTATACACTTCTGGCGTCGATACGTCCAGCTTGTGGGACAGCAGCGACAAAAATTCGGCCTTCTGGAATATCGGCAAAATGAACGCGCCGCCGCCGCGGACGATTTTGATCCGCCTTCCCGAATCGTCGACCAGCGTATTTTTATTGCCCAAAAACGATCCCGTCACGATCATCGCTTCGTCCGGGCTGACCGTTTTGTACCTCGCCCAAAACGCCAATCCCAGTACGACGATGACCCCGATAACGATACCCGGAATTACGAGTGCCTCCGAAACATTCATCCGATCTCTCCTCCCTAGTCTTTAGGCCGTCCGGGCGACGCTTCGTCGTCCAGACGGCTGACGAACAGCGTGTCGTCGCGTACGTCCACGACGACGACGCGTTCGCCCGCCGCCAGCGTCTCGCCGTCGAAGCTCGCGGCGATCTGGTTCGTGTGCCCGTGCCCGATTTTGACCATCACTTCGCCGTAGCCTCTCGGCGGAACCGGAACGGTTACTTCGCCGATGCGGCCGGTCAGCTCGCGGATCGAAAAGCCCGTGGAATTTTCGCTGTTTTCCATCGGCCTGACGTAAACGACGTACACGAGCGCCCCGATCGCGATCGCGCCGAGCAGCGCGACGACGGCGGCCGGCAGCGGGCCGAGCGGCGTGTAATGCAGCAGAAGCAGCCCCGCTCCCCCGAAAGCCGTTATGCCGCTGACGATGACCATCGGCCGCAGCTTGCGCAGCGCATCGACGGACAAAAAATCGAGGACGCCGTCCAGCGCGTTGCTGAGCAAATCGCCGAATATGACCGTGACGACGGCAAACAGAACGCCTCCGATCAAGCAAGCCCAAAACAGCTGCTCCATGCCCGAATCACCCCGCTTCCTTCGCCCATTTCTTTTCCAATATTTGTTCAACCTTGCTATTCATTATGTAATACGCACGAATCGATGTTACGTTTCACAATTTCGACAAATTTGCAGGCGGCCTTTTCCGCCGTTCGACTTGCAGCCGACAAGGAGCACCGCTTTCGCGACATAAACCGATAATCGCTTTAGCTCGGCGGCGAATCCATGTATAATGAAACATACTTACAGCCACCTCCGGAGATTCGCACATGAACAAACGAAAACGTCATCCGATCCGACTTTTTTTTCGCATTTTTTCCTATCTCGTCATCGCGGCATGCGTCTATGTCGGAGGGATGAGCTCGTATATTATGCACACGTGGAAAACGTCGAGCGGCAAGCCGAGCGACGGCATCATCGTCCTCGGAGCGGCCGTCTGGAACGGCAAGCCGAGTCCGGCGCTCCGGGAGCGGATCGACATCGCCCTCCGGGCGTGGGACCGGAAGCTCGCCCCCCGCATCATCGCCACGGGCGGCATCGGCCTGCCGGGGGAGCCGTCGGAAGCGGCCGTGATCAAAAAAGCGCTCGTCGAAGGCGGAGTGCCGCCCGATCGCATCATCGTGGAGGACAAGTCCCGATCCACGTACGAAAACTTGCAAAACAGCCGCGCCTTGATGGAGCAATACGGAATGAAGAGCGCCGTCCTCGTCACGCACGGCTATCACGCCCTCCGTGCCCGCCTGATGGCGAACATGCTCGGGATCGACGCCACGGTCGAGCCGGTACAGCTGAAGCCGCTGCGGCTCGCGTATTACACGCTGCGGGAATGCGGGGGCATCGCTTACTTGTTCGCCTCGAATCCGCTGCTTTTCGTTCGGGCTTTATGGTAACCGACCTATATACGGGTCCTTCTTTCGAATCAGTTTTAAACCGGAAACGCAAAGGAGCGATGCGCCATGTCCATCCAAATCCGTTCTTACACGGCCGACGATTACGAGGAGTTGCTGAACGTGCAGCGCGAGGCGTTCCCGCCTCCGTTTCCCGAAGAGCTTTGGTGGAAAAAGGAGCAAATCGAAGCGCACGCCGAAGTGTACCCGCAAGGCGCCATGGTCGCCGTAGCGGACGGCGTTATCGTCGGCTCCGCGACTTCGCTGCTCGTCACGTTCACGGGCAAGCCCCATACGTGGGCCGAAGCGGCGGATAACGGATACATCCGCGGCTCCCACGACCCGGACGGAGACAGCTTGTACGGCATCGATCTGTGCGTCCGGCCGGCGTACCGGTCCCGGGGCGTCGCCGCGGCGCTGTACGAAGCCCGCAAACGGCTCGTCGTCCGCTCCGGCTTGAAGCGTTTTTTGGCCGGCTGCCGAATTCCGGGGTATTGCCGGTACGCGGACCGGATGAGCGCCGAGCGGTACGTGGAAGGCGTCGTCAAAGGCGAATTCAAAGACTTGGTGCTGTCGTTTATGCTGAAGCAAGGGATGAAGCCGATCCAGGTGCTGGACGGCTATTTGGAAGACGAGGAGTCGCTGAACAAAGCGGTATTGGTCGAATGGGAGCCTGACAACTAACGATTCATTTCCGGGAGGGAGAGAACTGACATGAAAACGAATGCTATCGCCGCCGTCCAATACGGAATCGGACCCTTGCGCTCCGAAAACGAGTTCTGGAACCGGATCCGCCGCCATATCGCCAAGGCGCAATCCGAAGGGGCCAAACTGATCGTGTTTCCCGAATATTTGACCGGACATCTGCTTTCGCTCGCATCTCCGATGAACAATGCCGAGGCGTGCGAATATTTGCACCGTTTTACCGACGAATACAAGTCGCGCTTTACGAAAATGAGCCGCGAAACGGGCATGATCCTGCTCGCCGGCACGCACATTCACCGCGAAGACGTTCCGGCCGAAGCCGAGGGCTATTATAACGAGTCGTTTCTGTTTTTCCCCGACGGGCGCATCGAAGGGTACAAAAAGATCCATTTGACGCCCGAGGAGCGGCGAGCCTGGCCGCTGCTGGCCGGGGACCGCTATAAAGTGCACGATACGGAGGTCGGCCGGATCGCCGTCCAAATTTGCTACGACATCGAATTTCCGGAAAGCTCGCGCATCGTCGCCGACATGGGCGCGGACATCATCCTGTGCCCTTCGTATACCGATACCGCGGCCGGTTATTGGCGCGTCCGTCACTGCAGCCAGGCGCGGGCGATCGAAAACCAGCTGTACGTCGCGCTCAGCGGCCTCGTCGGGCAAATGCCGGACGTCGAGCAGGTCGACGCCGGTTACTGCCAGGCCGGCATATTCGCGCCGTGCGACAAGCCGTTTCCCGACAACGGCATCGTCGCGGTCGGCCCGGTAAACCGGAATGCGATCGTTTGCGCGTCGGCGGACTTGGACATGCTGGCGTACAATCGCGAGCATGGCGGCGTCGCTCCTTTTTACGACCGCCGTCCGGAGCTGTATGCGGCCCAGTCGCATTCGGACATCCCGAAACGTTAAACTCGCGCGAACCTCGGTTCCTACGTTGTCGGCCGGCGATGTACGTAGTAGATGTAAATATGCTGAACGATCACTTTCAGCACGGCGAACAGCGGCACCGCCAATATAAGGCCGATGATGCCGGCAAGCTCGCCTCCGACGAGCAGCGCGAATATGATCAGCAGCGGATGCATGTGCAGCGTCCTGCCGACGACTTGCGGGGAAATGACGTTTCCTTCCAATATTTGTACGGTAAAATTGACGAAGACGACGAGCAGCACCATTTTGAGCGATACGGTCGAAGCCATGACGATCGCCGGCGCGGCTCCGAAAAACGGCCCCAAATAAGGGATAATGTTAAAAATCGCCACGATGCTGGCCAGAAGCAGCGCGTACGGCATGCCGATCAGCCAATAGCCGACATAGGCGAGCAGGCCGACGAGCAGACAGACGATAAACTGGCCGCGAATGTAGTTGCCGAGCGCGGTGTCGATGTCGATGACGAGCTTGATCGCGCTGTGCCGATGGGCGCGGGGTACCGTGGCGAGCACCGTTTTCTCGATCAGCTGGTAATCTTTCAAAATATAGAAAGCGAGAAACGGGATAATGAACGCGACCATCAGCATATTGAGCGTGCTGCCGATGCCGTCCACGAAATTGGAGATGAATTTCGACAGTCCGTCTTCCGCCTTTTGAAGGGCGTCGTTAATGCCGCTGCGCACGCTGAGCGGAAGCCGGTTGTCGTTCAAGCCGTCGAACAAGCTTTGCGCGCGCATCGTCAGCTCCGGCATATGCTCGTTCAATTCCCCGATCTGCTTGATGAATATCGGCGTCAAGTTCATGACGATGACGGTGAACGAAGTGACGAATACCGCGTATATGAGCAGCACCGCCGCCGTCCGCGGCACTTTGCGTTCGTTCAGCAGGCGGACGATCGGGTTGAGGACGTAGGAGATGATGAGGGCGATCAGAAACGGAGCGAGCACCGCCTTCAAAAATCCGTAGGCGGCGGCAATAATCGGTTTGATCTGCAGCAGCATGTACAGGACGGCGAGACCGAGCAGCACGTATACGAGCGTAACGAACAGCTTGCTTTTCAAAAATTTGTCCATTTCTCCGCCTCCCTCCTTCCCCTTACAGTATATGTACAACCCGGTCCGGTTCATTCAACCGAAAAACGGTTCGGGCGGCGTATGCGCCCGCTCGCGGTCGGTTCCGGAAACGCAAAAAGACCGGCGCCATAGCCGGCGCCGGGTCTCTTTTTTCCAATTTTCAGTTCGCGTGCACTTCCGGCATTTCGTCCTCGAAAAACAGATCGTCGAGCGAGCTGAGCGTGCCGTCTTCTTCCACTTGGTAAACGGACATTTTGTCGCCGTTCACGGTCAATTCGATGAAACAGCTCCAGCAATAAAATTGGTGGGAGCCGATTTTTCCGATATCCTTCGAATTGCAGTTCGGACATCTGAGCATGATAATCACCCTATTTCTTCGTATGATGGTGCGTCTTGCAAGGCGCAATGGACCGGGACGACGACGGCGTCCTCTCCGAGCGTCGCTTCGTTCGGCGACGGGAGCCATTTGCGGCCTTCCGTAAGGTCGGATATCAATCCTCCGGACAACTCGTATCCTAGTATCTTTTTATCCATTTGCGTTCCGAAATAAACGTCTTCCACGAAGCCGAGCTGATCGCCGTTCGCGGTAATGACCGGCAGCCCCTTCAATTTGAAGCCGCCGTCCAGCAAATAGACGAAGTCGGCATGATCGTCGTTCCACGGCCGGACGACCTGCTCGTCCGATATCGTAACGGCGTCCGCGCCGATGGAGACGATGTCGTCCCATGCGATGTAACGGGAGGACGAAAACCAATGCTTCGAGTCGATCAGTACGCCCAGTACGTTCCAATCGCGGCCGATCACAACGTCTTTCGCCGTTCCCGCCTGCTTGCCCGTCTCGATGGCGATGACGGGAAGTCCGATGATGTGTTGTGCCTTGCGCAAGGGTTTCCTCCTAAACGGTTGCTTCGTAATCGTAAGCGTTCATCTATATGATTGCTCGCCGGACGGAATATTATTCCTGTTTCGCGCTCCGGCGACGGATATCCTTGGCATAGTGCGTTCGTTCGTTTCGATCGTAGGTGCTATTTCTTCTCTAAGGAAACAAGTTCGTCGCTTTTACGATAAGCCCACCTCCCAGCCGGCTAACTTGGAGCCGGATGCCTATTATGTTCTATTACGAATTCGCCGCGAAATGGTTGCAATTTTTTCGGCTGCGGCTTGAATTTGTTCGACGGGCTGCGAAAAGCCGAAGCTGAACCGGACTGCGGAACGCATCCGGTCTTCGGGCAGACGCATCGCCTGAAGCACGTGGGACAATTCCAGGGAGCCGGACGTGCACGCCGATCCGCTTGCGGCGGCGATTCCTTCCAAATCGAGGCTCATAAGCATAGTCTCGGTATCGATGCCGGGGAAGCTGACGTTTAAGATGTGCGGCAAGACGTCGGAGGGATGACCATTCACCGTAAAAGCGGCGGTCCCGATTTCCCGGGTCAAAGCTTGAATCATTAGATCGCGCAGCATCCGGACGTGACGCCGGTTATCGCCCATCGCTTCGATCGCCAGCTCGGCCGCTTTCGCGAAGCCGACGATGCCCGGCACGTTTTCGGTGCCCGCCCGGCGCTTACGCTCCTGGTTGCCGCCGACGAGAAGGGGATCGATCGCGATTCGCTTCGAAACGTACAAAGCTCCGACGCCTTTCGGGCCGTATATTTTGTGGGCGGAAAAGCTCATCAAATCGACGGGAAGCGAACGCAGGCTCAGCGGCTCCAAGCCGAGCGCCTGAACCGCGTCGACGTGAAAGACGATGCCTCTCTCTCTCGCCAGTTCGCCGATCCGCTCGATCGGCTGAATCGTGCCGACCTCGTTGTTGCCGTACATGACGCTGATCAGAAACGTGTCGTCGCGTATCGCCGCCTCTACGTCCTCGATCCGGACGAGGCCCGTTTCGTCCACCGGCAAATACGTAACGTCGCAGCCTTCGCGTTCGAGCCGTTCGCATGCGTGCAGCACGGCATGATGCTCGATCTGCGTCGTGATGAGATGTTTCTTGGAACCTCCGTACTTCGCCGCCGCCCCGAACAGAGCCGCATTGTCGCTCTCCGTACCGCCGCCCGTGAACAGCAGCTCACCGGGCGTGCAGTCGAGCAGCGAGGCCAGCCGGTCGCGAGCGCCGCTCAGGGCGATGCGCGTTTCTCTGCCGAAGGCGTGCAGACTGGACGGATTGCCGAAACGTTCCGTAAAATAAGGAAGCATCGCTTCCAGCACTTCCGGCCGCAGCGGCGTCGTCGCCGCGTGATCGAAATAAATCGCGGTCATCGGAAGCACCCGTTAAATGTAAAACATGTAATTTTCATTTTTGCCTTCGTCCTGATACGTAATCAGGTCCGCCAGCGTAGTCGAATCGAGAACTTCGGCAATACTGTTCTTGATGCGAATCCACAGGTCTCTCTTGGCGGGATCGTCCTCGTCCGTGAAGTCGACCGGACTGATCGGCCCTTCGAGAACGCGGATGATGTCGCCGGACGTAATGTCTTCGGGCTGGCGCGACAGCACGTAGCCGCCGTAAGCGCCCCGGATGCTTTTGACGAGGCCGGCGTTGCGCAGCGGCGCGATCAATTGCTCCAAGTAATGCTCGGAAAGCTGATGCTTCTCGGCGATGCTTTTCAAAGACGTAGGCCCTTCACCGAACTTCGAGGCCAGTTCCATCATGATCGTAAGCCCGTAACGGCCTTTGGTCGATATTTTCAACGTTACACCTCATTCGCAGCTTCGAAAAACGTCGGCCCGGACCGGATCGGCCGATCGTTGAAACTGAATTCCATTTTTGATTCGTTCGTTACTATCTTTGCCAGTTGACCGGCTATGTTTACGTGCCCGCAGGCGGATATTTGGAAAAATATTGAATATTGTTGCAAATATCATTTATATGTTAACATATAAAGTCCGGTTATGGTATCCGTAAACCGTGGCATCTTCATGAAAAGTTTTGAATTTCGATCGTTTTTGTATACAATTCGCTGGAAAAAGCGGTTTTGTTCCGTTTATGGTAAAATAAGTGGACAAGGGTCGCCGTTATATCCGATTTTCGGCCCCATGTAACGTTTGACCGCCGCCGATCCGTTTGCGACGATATGCAAATCCATTATATAGACGAAAGAGGTCAGCATCATGGCTGCGAACAACGCCAATACGCGAGTCGTCGTCGGCATGTCCGGCGGCGTAGATTCGTCCGTCACCGCGCTGCTGCTCAAGCGGCAAGGGTTCGACGTGATCGGCATCTTCATGAAAAACTGGGACGACACCGACGAATTCGGCCATTGCACCGCCGAAGAGGACGCCGAAGACGTGCGCCGGGTTTGCGCCCAGCTCGATATTCCGTTTTATACCGTCAATTTCGAGAAGGAATATTCCGAGAAGGTGTTTCAATATTTTTTGGACGAGTACCGGAAAGGCCGGACGCCGAATCCGGACGTCATGTGCAACCGGGAAATCAAGTTCGGGGAATTTCTGCAAAAGGCGCTCGCGCTCGGCGCCGACTACTTGGCCACGGGCCATTACGCGAGAGTCGAACGCCGAAACGGCGCTTTCGAGCTGCTGCGCGGCGTCGATCCGAATAAGGATCAGACGTATTTCCTGAATGCGCTGAATCAGGAGCAGCTGTCCAAGGCGATGTTCCCGATCGGCCACCTGCCGAAGTCGGAGGTGCGCAAAATCGCCCTCGAAGCCGGACTCGCCACGGCGACCAAAAAAGACAGCACCGGCGTCTGCTTTATCGGCGAACGGAATTTCAAGGAATTTCTCGGCCAATATTTGCCGGCGAAGCCCGGGGACATACGGACGTACGAGGGCGAGCTGAAGGGGCGTCACGACGGCCTTATGTACTACACGCTCGGGCAGCGCCAAGGGCTCGGCATCGGAGGCTCGGGCACCGGGGAGCCGTGGTTCGTCGCCGGCAAAGATTTGGATCGCAACATCCTGTACGTCGTACAGGGCGAAACCGATCCGCGCCTTTATTCTTCCGGCTTGCTGGCGACCGATCTGAACTGGATCGCCCCTGCGCTGCCGGAGGAGCCGCTCGTCTGCACGGCCAAATTCCGCTACCGTCAGCCCGATCAAGGAGTTACGGTCCGATTCATGGGCGAAGGCCGCTGCGAGGTCGTCTTCGACAAGCCGCAAAAAGCGGTGACGCCGGGTCAAGCGGTCGTGTTCTATAACGGGGAAACATGCCTCGGCGGAGCGATCATCGACAAGACGTTTTGAACCGAAAACGCGAACGCCTCCTGACGGCGCCTGGACACCAAGGATCGTTCGCGTTTTTTTCGCGTAAACGGGCTTCCGTAAAGCCGGAAGCGGACGGTCGCGGGTTCAAGGATTGGCGAAGTAGCCGATTCGGCGCGACAATTGCGAAGCGAGGCTTTTGACCGTAATGCCCAATTCGTTCATCTTCTCCGCCGCGACGCCGTACCCGCTGACGCTGATCGCGGCGACGACGTCGCCGTCCTTGTTGCGAATCGGCGCGGCGAAGCAGCGGACGCCGAAGCTGCTCTCTTCGTTGTCGACGGCGAAGCCGACCTGGCGCACTTGCGCCAGCTCCTCGAGAAACGCCTCGAGCGACGCGATCGTATTGTCCGTCATTTTCTCGAACGTACAGTTCGCCATAACGGTTCGCACTTCGTCTTCCGGCAGCCAGGCGGTGAGGCATTTGCCGAGCGCCGTGTTGTACACCGGTCGCCGCTGTCCGACGGCGCCGAACAAATATTTCAGGTGATCGGGCTCGATGTTGACGAGGTACAGCACCGAGTCTTTCTCCAAAATGGCCAGATGCGCCGTAAAGCCGATCCGGTCGACGAGCTCGATCAATATTTTTTTGCCTTCGTCCACCAGGTTGGTCGAATTGGTGAAGACGGAGCCGAGCTCGAACGCCTTCGGGCCGACCATATATTTGTCGGTATTTTTCATCTGCTCGAGGTAGCCGTGGGAAAGCAGCGTCAGCATCAGCCGGTGCACGACGCTTTTGTTCAGCTTCAGCTTGCGGGCCACCTCGCTGACGCCGAGCGGCCGGCGCTCGTCGATAAAGCATTGCAAAATCATCAGCGTCCGGTCCACGGACTGAATCATGAAGTAAGGCGAATCTTTCGTTTTTTTCGTTTGTTCCATCGGAATCGAATCTCCTCGGCTTAACGGTCGTCTATCAAATCCGCGGTCTCTTATCGTGTTACGTTTTATTATACAAACAAAAGCCGCAAAAGAACAGTGCAATCGAAAAGCGCTTTATCGCGTAAAACGGACCGATCCGCGAGTCCGTTCAGACAGGCGGTCGATCCGCTTCGCTTCCGCTAAGGACAACGTTTACTTGTTGTACTTCTTGATAATGTCGTTGAACTTTTTCGAGATGTTGTCGATCGTTTGCTTCGGAGTCGCTTCCTTGATGAACATGCGCTGCATTTCCGGGAACATGGCGGCGCGCATTTCCGGATAGCCTTTAATGCCCCAGCCCGGATCGACGACCGGCCAATCTTTCGCTTTTGTCGTCAGCTTGAACAAAAATTGCAGCTCCGGGTCGTCCTTCGTCCAGCCCGGCGCGTTGCCGAACGGGTTGAACGCCTTCGTCGCCTCCGAATAGATTTGGTTTTGCGTTTGCGACCAGTACAAAAACTTTTTCGCCCATTTTTCTTTCAAGGCGTCTTTGTTTTTGAATACGACGCCGAAGCCGAATTCCATTTTGAGCGCCGACCGGCCTTTCGTCGGAGACGGATAGTTGACGTACATATACTCGTGCGGTCCTGTGACGGAGCCGTCCTTCAGCCCGTTTTTGACCAAATCCGCATGCGACGTTCCCGCCACGATCATGCCGTTTTTGCGCTGCTTCCAGTAATCGAGCGCGTTGACGGCGGAGATCGTCTCCGGATGCGGATGGACGAGCCCTTCGGCGGCGAGCGAATTGTAGAATGCCAGCGCTTGCTCGGCGGCCGGGCTGTCGCCCGCCGTATATTTGGAATAATCGTCGTTGAACAGTTTCGCCCCGAAAGCGACCATCGTATTGTTGTACAGCTGGTCGCCCTGTTCGTTCAGCGCGAACAAGGTCATGCCGTAGACGCCCTTGTCTTTGTTTGCAACCGCCTTCAGCGCGGCCTTGAATTCGTCCGGCGTCCACGTACGGTACTCGTCCTTCGGCAGCAAATGTTCTGCGCCGGCTTCCTTCCACAGCGATTTGTTCAAAATAAGCGCCGAGACGGTAGCCGAGTACGGCATCGTGACGATATTGCCGCCTACGGATACCATTTTCATGACGTCCGGATTTTTTTTGATCTGCTCCAAATCCGGGGCCGGGATGACGTCGTTCAGCGTTGCGAGCGCTCCCATCTGCGCGTAGGCGAGCGTACGGACCGGCGTATCGAACAGCAGGTTCGGCGCCGTGCCGGAAGCGATCGCCGTCGTAATTTTTTCGTTGATGCCGTCGAACGGAATGATTTCGACGTTAATCTTGATGTTCGGATACAGCTTGTTCCATTCGGGCACCAAATCTTCCTTGACCCATTCTCCCGGCTTTTGCCCCGCTTTGAGCGTGCCGGTTTGCGTCATCCACAGCGTCAGCTCCGCCTTCTCGTCCTTCTCGCTCACCGTCTGCCCTTGTCCGCTGGGTGCCGGCTCCTTGCCGTCCGTCGCCGAGCCGCTTCCCGAACCGGAGCCGCATCCGTACGCGAATACGGACATCGCGAGCGCGAGCGGCAGGACGAGCGAGCGCTTCCAATGAAACCCGTTCCGCATGCCGCTTTTCATCCTGATTGTCATCCGCAAACCCCTTCCTGTGTATTCGTCGTTTCCCTATTGCGCCGTTTCGCTGCAAGGTGCTTCGGGAACTGATGCCAAAGTACCACGACATGGCTGCGGCCAGGTAGGTGAAATTCGTAAGGTTTCGGTTGAATCGGTCGGAACGGTCCCCGATCCGACGAAATGAACCGAAAGCCGTGCATATCGACCGGCGGTTCAGTCGACCGGCTCGCCTCGCAGCAGCACGCGTTCGACCTCGATCGACTCGTTCACGACGACGAGGTTGGCCAGCTTGCCTTTTTCGAGGCTTCCCATTTCGCGGTCCAGGTTCAGCGCTTTGGCCGGGTTCAGCGAAGCCATCGCGAAGGCGTCGACGATGCCGACGCCGGCGTGCCGCATCATGTTGCGGACGGCCCGATCCATCGTCAGCTTGCTGCCGGACAAGCCGACTCCTTCGATAAACCGCACGTCTTCGTACGGGTCGCCGGGAACGGCGGGCAGCCCGGCTTCGTCGATCGCGTCGGTTATAATAATGACTTTGTCCGTCCCTTTCGTCTTGTGGATCAGCCTGCACATCAGCGGCCGAACGTGGATGCCGAGCGCGTCCGGAATCACTTCCGCGTAAATGTCGTCGTGGACGAGCACCGCTTCGTCGACGCCGACCTCCCTCGTTCCGCCGTATCGCGAAGGCGACGGCGTCGTTCCCGAGGCGTTCGTGCAGTGGCAGCCGATCCGCAGACCCTGTCGGACGAACGAAAAAATCGTCTCCGCGTCGGCTTCGGAATGGCCGACGGACAAGGCGATGCCGTACTTGGAGACGGCTTCGGCGAATTCGGCTTGTCCCGGCAGCTCCGGGGCGAACGTCCATACTTTGATAAAATCGCCGGCGAGCGCGAGCAGCTCCCCGTATTCGTCGGGGTCGACCGGCCGGATGGGCGATGTGACCGCGCCGTATTTTCCGTTGATGAAGGGACCTTCCATATGGATGCCGAGCATCGCCGGGCCGTACGGTCCGTCTCGCGCCTCCAAAACGGTCCGCACCCCGGCCAGCATCTCCTCGCGGCTCTGATTGTAGACGAGCGTCGGCAAAATGCCCGTCGTTCCGTGCCGGAGATGGGCGAGCGCGAACGCGTTCGGCTCTTCCCACGACCAGTGGCCGCCGCCGCCGTGGC
Organism: Paenibacillus sp. GYB003; assembly: GCF_036577625.1. Taxonomy (NCBI): domain Bacteria; kingdom Bacillati; phylum Bacillota; class Bacilli; order Caryophanales; family Paenibacillaceae; genus Paenibacillus; species Paenibacillus sp. GYB003. Next base: position 109,439 of record NZ_JARBDC010000013.1, read on the forward strand.
AATGGATGTCGATAAAGCCCGGACCGACGTATCGGCCCCCGGCGTCGATGATCGCCGCGCCTTCGGGAATCGCCACCGTCCGCTTCGGCCCGCAGTCGGCGATTCGTTCGCCCTCGATCACGACGATGCCGTCGTCCACGATCGCGCGCGGGGTAATCAGCTTCGCGTTTACTATCGCTTGAAACCGGCTTTCGCTCATCCGGCGTACCTCCTCGATTCGTAATTCAGTGAAACGATACGGAGACTTAACCTTTCAACGCCCCGAACGTAATGCCTTGCGTGAAAAAGCGCTGAAACAGCAAAAAGACGAGAAGCACGGGCAACGTGGCGCACAGCGCGCCGGCCATCGCCACGCCGTAATTGATGTCGACCTCCTGCACCTGCCGGGCGATTTTCACCCCGACGGGCAGCGTATACGTCAACTTGTCCTTCAGCATGACGACCTGCCAGACGTAATCGTTCCACGAATTGACGAACGTGAATATGCCGAGAACGGCGATGCCCGGCTTGGCCAGCGGCAGCATGATCCGGAAAAACGTCTGCCATTCGCCGCAGCCGTCGATTTTGGCAGCTTCGATGAGCGCCCCCGGCAGCGTCGACATGAACTGCCTCAGCAAAAACACCCCGAACGGCCAGCCGACGAGCGGCAGCAGCACGCCCCACAGCGTATTGTTCAAGCCCAGCTTGTTCATCATCTGGAACAGCGGAATAAGCAGCACCGTATGCGGAATCGACATCGACGCGATCATCAGCGCGAACAGCGGCCGCGACCCTTTGAACGGCACTTTGGCGAACGCGTAAGCCGCCAGCGAGCTGACCGCGATGACGAGCACGGTCGCCGTGACCGAAATGAACATGCTGTTGTACAGCCAGCGGAACAGCGGAAAATCGAAGGCGAGAATGCGGAAGTTTTCCAGCGTCGGCTGCCGCGGAAACCATTCCGGCGGAATTTGCAGCGCGACCTTGAGCTGCTTGAACGATCCGGTCAGCATCCAGTAAATCGGCCACAGAAAAAAGAGCGTCCCCGCCCATAACGCGACGTTTCCGACGATCGTCGGTATTTTTTTCAGCATGCGCCCGTCCCCCTCAATATTCCACGTCGGATTTCAGCAGCTTGAACTGAAGGAACGCGATCGTGCAAATGAGCAGGCACAGCAGCATCCCCATGGCGTTCGCGATGCCGAAATTCATGTTGATGAACGCTTCCCGGTAAATGAGCATCAAAATCGTCGTCGTTTTGTACGCCGGTCCTCCCCCGGTCATGAGCAAAATGATCGCGAACACCTGAAACGCGCCGATCGTCGAAGTAACGACGACGTACAATATCGACGGCTTCAGCATCGGAAGCGTGATGCTCCAAAACTGCCGGACGGGCGCGGCTCCGTCCAAAGACGCCGATTCGTACAAATCGCGGGGAATGCCGCCGAGCGCCGCGGAGAAGACGACGAGCGAAGCGCCGAGCGAGATCGTGACCAGGATGAGCGACAGCGACGAATAGGCGAGACCGGTGCCGAGAAAATTGACGGGCTGCAGCCCGAGCGTTTTCAGCAAATAGTTGCCGAGCCCGAACTGGTTGTTGTACATGTACTCCCATACCATCGCCAGACTGACGATCGACGTGACGCCCGGAATGTAAAAGGCGGCCTTGAAAAACGACTGCATGCTGCGCGGATACCGGTGTATGACGGCCGCAAGCAGCAGCGCGATTACCGTAATCGACGGCACGAGATACAGGACGAAGACGAGGGTGTTCCATACCGCCTTCCAAAACAGCGAATCGCCCAGCAGCTGCTTGTAATTGTCCAGTCCCGCGAACGTATAGCCGGCGTAATCGAACGCGTACAGGCTGCTCCAGACCGACGACAAAATCGGATATACGACAAATGCGACGAAAAATAGCAGCATCGGCAAAACGAACAGCCAGCCGCTCAGTTCGCGCCGAAGCTTCAAGCTCCATTGTTTTTCCATGTTCGCCCTCCCGTTTGGCAATCGCTTGCGACGAACGTCCGTCGCCTTATCAACGTAGCATGCCGGCCGGAAGGGCGGTAGGTGAAAATCGTCAGAAATGAGTGGGATTCCTCATATCGGGCGGCCGGGAGGGCGGATTGGACCGTCGCCGCAAACGGCGCCGTCAATCGGCCGTTTCGCCGGCGCCGAAAGGCAGTCGTTCGGACGTGAACGGCGAGCGGACCGTCCGGTCGTCGCCGCGGCCGCCGCTTTTGCGGAATTGCGAGGGCGTCAGTCCGGTATTGTCCTTGAACCAGACGCCGAAGTAGTGGGGATCGCCGAAGCCGGTTTTTTCGGCCACCTCTTTGATTTTGAGCGGCGTTTCGATCAGCAGCCGCTGCGCGTGCTCCATGCGTAAACCGCTTACATATTCGGCGAAGCCGATTCCGACTTCTTTTTTGAACAGCTGGCTGAAATAGTTCGTATTCAAGCCGAGCTGCCGCGCCGCGTAATCGACGCCGAGATTCGGGTTGTCGTACTGCTCCCGGATCGTTTGCACCGCCTTGGCGATATGGGGGCTCAGCACGACCCGATTGCGGACGAGCGGCGCGAGCCGCTTGCGCAGCAGGGCGATCCAATCGCGCCCGTTTTTCTCGAACGGCTCGAGCGACAGCCTGCTGTTCAATTTTCCGAGCCAATCCGCGTCCAAGCCGTCCTCGCCGAATCGGATGAGCTGCTTGTTCAGATGATTGTACAGCGATGCGAGGAACGTATGCATGACATGCGGGGCGATCGGCTTCGTTCGCGTTTCGGCGATCAGTTCCTCCATCACGTTCGCGCACATGTCGAAATCGGCTTCGTCCATATAGTACATCATCCGCTTCTCGTACGATTCCGGATATTGCCGCTCCCACGAACCGCCGGTGAAACAGACGAGCGGCTCGTCGTCCATCCGTTCGCCGACCCGGTATTTGAGCAGCGTCTTCGCTTCCTCGAACGAATTTTTGACGAAATGGATGTCGTCGTAGCTGTTCCCGACGAAGGCGTACGAGGCGACGCCCCGCTCGTCGCGCAGCCCGTCCGTCAGCGTCTCCAGCAGAGCGAGCGCCTCCTCCTGGGGACGGTTGAAAATCAGGCAAAACTGGTTCGCCGCCAGCGTATCCGTTATGACGCCTCCCGCAAGCTCCAGCTCGCGAACGGCCGTTTCGGCCGCCCTCAGCCCGCTTTCATCCGTCTCGTCCCGCACGTAAAGCAGGACGACCTGGAACGCCGGTCCGTCGAAACGAATGCCGAGCTTGCGCTCGTACTCGCGCTGCTCCTCCTCGCCGACGCCGCCCTCGAGCAGCAGGCGGATCCATTTTTCGCGAATGAGCGGAATCCCTTCCTGCAGCTTGTCGAGCATCAAATTGAACGCATGTCCGAGGGTGCCGAGCTCATCCTGGTGCCGCACGTGGAACCGGCCGGTCAGCTTGCCGCGCTCGACTTCCCGGACGAGCTTCACCATCCGGCGCAGCGGCGTCGTAATCGTCCGCAGCAGGAAGCCGGAGACGACCGTCATGAGCAAAATGGATACGAACAGGAAAAACAGCCACAGCGAATTGACCTCGTTCAGCTCTTTGAGCACGATGCGCCGCGGCACCGAATGCACGAACGTCCAGCCGGTCAGCTCCTGCTTGACGTAGGCGACCATATAGGGCTCGCCGTTCCGCTGGACGAGCGTGTGGCCTTTGCTGCCGGTCAAGGCGGATACGTCGACGGGGGAACCGGCCCCGATCCCGACCCCGGACGTGTAGGCGATTCCCGCCGAATCGACGATGCTGTTCGTCCCTTCTCCGAGGCCGACGGTCGACAGAAAGCCGTCGAACACGCCCGGCGAAATCGAGACGACGAGATGGCCGAGCAGCGACAAGTCGGTCTTGTCGTACATGGCGCTGAACATCATGATCGACGCTTTCCGCTCGCTCCACTTGACGAACGACCAATAGGTAGAGCCGTCCGATATGCCGAGCCGGTCGTACCAGCCCTGCTTCGCGAACTCCTCGCCCGTCAGGAAGGACGGCATGTTCGCGTCCAGAACGCTGATGTTGAACACGTTTTGATGCCGGTCGATCAAATAGATCGCGTCGATGCCGTACACATTGTCCCACATCCGGTGAAGCTGGTCGTACACCTCGTTGTACGCGCGAATGCGCTCCTCGCCGGTCAGCCGGGATATGTCGCCGGCGAATCGTTTCTGGATGTCCGGGCTGTACAGCAGTCCTTGCGCCGACTTTTGAATGTTTTGGAAATAATGGTCGATGCTGCTCGTATAATAGCCGATCTGCTGCACCATGACGTTTCCTTCCCGCCCCGCGATGAGCATCTTGATCTGGGTCGACGACAGGACGGCGAACGTGCTCAACGTCAGCAGCGAGACGATGGCGACGGAAATCCACATTTTTTTCGCGAGCGTCAAATCGTGAAAACGGCGAATCGGGTTGCGAGACGCGTTCATCGGGCATTCCCCCTCTCGGTTCGTTCGCTGAGCCTACTGCTTGGAGGAAGCGCCCGGATTCGCCGGAATCGGCCCTTCCTTATTTCCACCTGCTCGGGGTCACGATCGTCTCCGGCACGTCGCGGAACGCGGTCCGCAGCTCCTCCCGCATCGTCTCCGGAATCGGCGGTCCTTCCGCGAGCGCGATGTTGTCCCGCACCTGCTCCTTCGTCTCCGCGCCGATGACGAGGCTGTCGACGCCTTCCAGGTCGCGGACGAACGAGACGGCGAGCTGGGCGAGCGGAACCGCGTACGAATCCGCGATGCGGCGCAGCCTGTTCAGAAGCCCGGCCGCCGACGCCAGCTTGGGCGGAAGCTCCTCGTCGCTCATGTACAGCAATCCTTGCAAAAAGACGCTGCGGACGAACACGGTCGTTCCCCGTCTCGCCAGCATGTCGAGACAGCCGTTGTTCAGCGGCCGGTGGTCGAGCACGTTCAGCGGAATTTGCACCGCCTCGTACGTGTCGTCCTGCAAATACGGCCACAATATCCGGTATTCGTCCGGAACGTTATGCGAAACCGAGATGCCCGCTCGCCCGATCAGCCCTTCCTTCAGCAGCGATCGAAACGCGTCGGTGACGTGCGGACCGAACGCCTCCATCACGTCCGTATTGTGCAGCATCAAAATCGGAATTTTCGTCATCCGCAGCCGCTCCAGCGACCCTTCGACGCATTCCCGCATTTGCCGCTCGATCCGTTCGCGGCTTGCGCCCGGCTCCGGCTTCAGATGTACTTTCGTCGTAATGATCGGGCTTGCGGGACCGGCGCCCTGAAAAAAACGCCCCAATATCGATTCGGATTGCCCGTATGCGGCCGCCGTGTCGAACGACGCGATCCCGCCTTCCACGGCGAGCCGCAGCAGCTCGAAGCTGCTCTCCTCCGACGGCATGCCGGACCGGTTATGGATGCCGTACGGCATGCCGAGCTGGACCGTGCCGAGCGTCAGTTTGGACGGAACGGCGGTGCCGTCTTGATGATGCGTTTGCATATGCATTCTCCTTTTACCAGGCCGTCCAGCCGCCGTCGACGACGATATTCGAGCCTGTCATGTAGCTGGACGCATCGGATGCGAGAAAAACGACCGCGCCGGCGATTTCTTCCGCTTTGCCGGGCCTGCCGAGCATCGTTTTTCGACCCAGCTTTTCCAGAAACGGTTCGTTTTGCTGCGTATGCGGATTCGGAAACGGCCCCGGCGTCACGCTGTTGACGCGAATCCGCTTCGCCGCCAAATGAGCCGCGCAGTAGCGGGTCAGTTGAAGGACGGCGGCTTTGCCGGCGCCGTAATTGGCCGGGTTGTTCGCGCCGCTGTCTCCGTATATGGACGGATCGGGCGAAACGATGCCGTACATGGAAGCGAAGTTGACGATGCTGCCGCCGCCCGCCGCCTCCAAATAAGGCACCGCTTCCCTTGTGCACCGGAAAACGGTGCCGACCGCTCCGTCCAGCCCTTTGTGCCAGTCTTCGTCGCTCATCCGCTCGACGGTGCCGAGCGGCCCGTAACCGGCCCCATACGTGGCGCAGTTGACCAAAATATGGATATCGCCGAACGCGGCGGCCGCTTCCTGCAGCATGCGGCGGATCGAGCCGGTGTCGGATACGTCGCAGGCGATCGCGAGCATGCGCTCGCTGTCGTACTGCCGGACGTTCAGGTCGGCGACGACCACGTTCGCGCCGAAATCGGCCATCGCGCGCGCGGCGGCGCCGCCCAAATATCCGTTGCCGCCGGTAATGACGGCGGTTTTATGCTGTAAGCCGAACATGTTCGCAAACATGGGCACAAGCCTCCTCGCTGCTTTATTTCGCCGTATAGCCGCCGTCCACCGCCAAGTTCGCTCCCGTGACATAAGCGGAGGCGTCGGAGGCGAGAAAGACGATGCTGCCCATCAGATCGGTGTCGCCGGCCATTCGTCCGAGCATCGTGCGCTCGGAATACCGTTCGATAAACGCCGGCGGCGTCCGATGCGACGCGAGTCCGCCCGGACTTACGCAGTTGCAGCGGACGTTTTTCGGGCCGTAGTAGCTGGCGACGAAGCGGGTGAAGTTGAGCATGCCGCCTTTATGGAAAAAGTAGTCCGGCACGAAGCCGTGAAAGCCCATATCTTTGTAAAGCGCCCCGTCGGCGCCGACCATGCCCTGGATCGAGCCGACGTTGATGATCGAGCCGCCGCCCCGCTCCGCCATGATGTCCCCGAACGCGCGCGTCACGGCGAACAAGCCCGTGGCGTTAATGCGCATGCTCCGGTCGAACGTCTCCAGCGGGTCGTTCCAGGAGCTCATCGTCCGGGCGACCGCGTTGTTGACGAGAATGTCGATCCGTCCGTGCTCGGCCATGATCCGGTCGCGCAGCTCGTCGACCGACTCCTCCCGCTCCTGGTCGAAGCGGAGCGCGGTAACGGCGACGCCTTCGTCCGCGAAGCTGCGCTCCAGCTCCGCCAGCTTCTCGCCGCTGCGCGTCGTCATATGGGTCTCGGCGCCGGCCTGGGCGAGGGCGATCGCGATTTGCCGGCCGTACAGGCCGGCCCCGCCGGTGACGAGCGCCACCTTGCCTTGCAGCGAAAACGATTCCATGACGTTGCGGATCATGGCGACACCTCTTCCTTCCGGTCCGCATACACGCCATTTATGCGCGCCGCGTCCCGTTTATGCAGCTCGCCGACGATGCCGCGGAAATATTGGGTCAGCCCTACGACGTCCGCTCCGACGCTGATGAACCGGTAGCCCATGGCGATCAGCTCTTCCGCGTTGCCGGTCGACCCTACGGTGCCGGCGTATTTGCCGTGCTTCACGGCAAGCTCCGCGATCCGTCTGCGCGTCTCGGCGATCAGCGGATGGTCCATCCGGCCGGGGGCGCCGATCGACTGGCTGAAGTCGCCGGGGCCGAAGAAGATCATGTCCATTCCGGGCAGGGCGATAATTTGCTCCAGCTCGTCGAGCGGTTCGACGTCCTCGATTTGCAAAATGTTGAACCGCTCCGCGTTCGCCTGCGCCAAGTAATCGGCCATCTCGATGCCGCAGTAGGCGCCGTCGGCGTTGCCGCCGTCGACCGGTCTCATGCCGAGCGGGTAAAACTTCGTGCCGCGGATGACGGTTTTGGCGTCGGCCGCGTTCATAATGTGCGGGATCATGACGGCCGTCGCATCCATCTCGAGCGGCCGCACCAAATCGCTGTAGCTGCCGCGGGCGACGCGGACGACCGTGTCGACGCCGTGCGCCTTGGCCGCGAGAATTTGCTTCTCGACGGCGGACCAGTCGTTCGGCACGTGCTCCATGTCGGTCCAGATGCAGTCGAACCCGCTCATCGCCGCGATTTCGGCCGCGCGGGCGTCTCCCAAATTCAACTTCGTCACATAGGCGACTTCGCCCTTTCTCAGCTTGCGCAGCACCCGGCTCGGGCGCATCGCGTACGTCTCCGACAAGTTGTCGTCCTCCCTTATGTTGGTTGTGAAGCGGTTTTCGGCTTTGCGCGTTCGGCTCGGCGCGGCTTGGGGCGGCGGGGGAGGCGCGCGGGGCCGGTCGATGCGGCGGCGATAGCGTTATTTCGAACACTATATCGCCCGTGACGCGCCGTCCTGCGCCCGAATAGCGCTCTTTCGAGCACTATTCCCCCGGTCGTTCGCCGGCTCGCGCTATTCGCCGCCAGACGCGAGCGCCGGAGCGATCTCGCACAGCGCGACTTCCCGGCCGCCTTCTTCGCGGCTGCGGATGCCGGCGATGACCAGCTTCATCAGTTCGACCGTCTCCTCCCACGGAAAAGGCCGCTCGCCGGTGCGCAAATAATCGATGAAGGCTTGCAGCTGCGCTTTAAACGAATAGAACGTATCCTGATTTTGAACGAAAGCGTGGCCGGCCGTGCCGCACAGCTGAAGCAGGCCGAACGCGCCGTACATGTCGGACGAGGCGGCCGCGACGATGTCCGCGCCCGAGCGATGCTTCAAATGCACGACGTTCCGCTCCGCGCTTCCCGTATTGCGTACGGAAACGAAGCCGGGGCCGAATATCGGGTAAATACTTTCCAGCGCATGTATGCCGTACCGCTCCCACGACTTCGGGGTCGTAATCGACGCGAAACGAATCTCGCCCAGGCTTGACGTCGAAATCCGATACGGCATGAACTCCTTGCTGTAGCGCATGCAGCTGGAGGACATAATCGCTTTGCCCTGCTGCACCCAATCGGCGAATACGAGCAGATCCGCCTCGTTGTCGACGAGAGGCTTGTCGACGAAGACGGGAATGCCCGCCTCCACGAACGGACGGCACCGCTCGACATGCTCGTGGCCTTTGTCGGTCGCGATGACGACCGCGTCCACCTCGCCGATTACGTCCTCGGGCCGGGCAACGACGTTCGGCACGAGCGACGCGCGGGATACCCGGATCGCATCGTCGGGATCGTCGGTCCAAATATGCGTCACGCTCGCTCCCCGGATTCCGAACTTATCCGCCGGCTCCTTGTTCAAATAAGCCGGAATGGCCGCATACGGACAAAGCTTCATCGCTTCGGGATCGTAGCCGTTAAATATGGCGCTCCACGAATACGGATGACCGTTGCCGTCCACCATGCCAAGCATGGCAAGACGGATGGCGCCTTGCTTTACCAAAGGATTTCCCTTGCGTGTACCGTCTGTTCCCAGCTCTGTCATGCCGGTTTCCCATCTCCCGCACAAATATTGTCTCTTATTATGAGACATTGTATCTTATAATTACGCTTTCATTATATATGAGTTTGCCGGTGCTGTAAATCTTCAATTCATCTTCCTTCGGCTAAAAAACGGCACGGACAGCGGCTGCCGGCCTGCTCGCGGCCGGGTCGGTTCCGGGTTCATCTACGCCAATTCCAATAAGAAATAAAGAACCACAAGCGAAGGGTGTCGCCTGTGGTCATCAATTTTCATGCCGCTCTTCTCAAACACTTTCGATTGTATGTTCGGGATGCCCAAGAAATCGCTTCGTTACAACCATTAACCCGAAACTCTTTCTCTATTTCCAACGCCACCGCCGACCGTAATTTGATAGCCGTTAGGATCCCGAAATGTAAACTCGCTCCAATGCTCCGTATAGTGCGGTTCTCGAACGATCGTTATGTTTTTTTCCGTCATTTCTTGAGCCAGCAAATCTACTGCATTGGAGTACCAATATACGTCGAAATATTGCTCCTCGTAACAGGAGCTGATCGGCTTCACCTCATCTTCCCGCGCGGCTTCGACAAGAATGAACGTTAAATGGTCCCTGGATACATGATGGTGCTTGACTTTGGAACCAATCACTTCATGGGTAAAGCCGATTCCGGAATAAAATTGAACGGTTTGCTCCAAATTCTTCGCTAACAAGACCAAAGAAGCTCCTTCGATGGCGACTTTTGGCGCAGTATTTTCCATGTTTTCGTTCTCCCTGCTTTATTTTTTGGCTTACGGTTATTGTTGATGCCGCAAGAGGCCGCAAACCTGACTTGCCAACGAACGGGCACTGCCCGGATCTACGAACGCAAACGGTTCCGCTACCGCAACGAACTCCGGTTCCGGTTGCGATATTCCCGCGGCGACAACCCGGTTTTGCGTTTGAAAATCGCGTGAAAATGCTTCATGTCTTTGAAGCCGACCGTTTCCGCAATTTCGTACACTTTGCGGTCCGTCGTATCGAGCAGCTCGCAGCATCTTTCGATTTGCACGGAATGGACGTAATCGGTGTACGTTTGGCCGGTCGCTTTTTTGATCAGCCGATTGAACTGTCGTGTGCCGACGCCTACCCGCTCCGCGATATCCGAAAGCTGCAAAGGCTCCTCCAAATGCTGCCGGACAAGACGGATCGCCGTTTCGACGCGCGAATCGACGGCCGCCGGATGCTCGCCTCCCCCATCGTTCAGCGAACGAACGAGCGTCAGCAGCAGCTGAATGACGTTCGCGACGATCATCAGCCCTCGGCCTTCCTGCCTCATCGCGTATTCCTGATGGAGCCGCAGCATGATTTTGCCGGCATCGGCCGTTTTCTGTCCTCCAACCTGAAGCAGCGTCGTCGACGCGCGAATCTCGTCCAAAGCGACCGTCCGTTCCGCCGGCAGCAAAATCGAATGGCTTTCGATAATCCGGTCGAGCAGCTCCAGAGCGAAAATGCAATTGTAAACGATCAGCGGCTCCTTGCCGTCGGCGTTGGACGGCCGAAACACGTGGGAGATGCCGACCGGGATGTAAAACAGATCGCCCTTGCCGACGGGAATCACCCGGTCGTCCACGTAATGAAAGCCTTTTCCTTCATAAACGTAAGAAATTTCCACGAAATCGTGGGAATGCTCGCCGAGCGAAAACGTTTCGCTCGATCGGTTGACGAATACGGGCAGATCGAGGCCGAAATACATATGTCCCCGCATCGACTGGACCGGTCTTCTGATCGTCATGGCCGCCTCCGAAGCTACGGTCCCGCGCATCGCCCTCGGCCGCGGAACCCGCTTTTACTCCAATATTCTCTGTGGTCAGTATATCCCTATAAAAAAGACAATTTCAACCCTCAAAGTATAGCGGGTTAGCCGGGTTCGGGAGTTGCGGAGGACGATTGACGGCATCGAACGGATAGCGGTATTATATTGGTATTACTTTGGAATATATTGGTTCCGTAAAGGAGGCGGATCGTTACGGTGGAGGCGTCCCCGTTGGTGAAGGAGAGGCTTGTCGACCAGCTGCGCCGCCTAATCGCCCCGCTGCAAACGGGCTCTCTCGTGAAAATTCCGTCCGAACGGCAGCTCGCCGAAAGCTTGCAGGCGAGCCGGGTCAGCGTGCGGGCCGCGATCCGCGTACTGACGGGCGAAGGGCTGCTCGTGCAGCTGCGCGGCAAAGGCACTTATATCGTCCCCGCCGTTCGTTTGGAAACGCTTTATTTGCTCCGCTCGCCGGACATCAAGGACAACGACCCGTTTTACAACCATTTTCTCGTCGAAATCACGAATTTGGCGGCAAAGCAGGGCATCAAGCTGGCGATGGTTCATCCCGACCGACCGCCGGGCACGGATGCGGCTTCCCCGCTTGTCGTGATCGGCATGCTGGACGACAGCCGGCTCGACGAGCTGACCGCCGCGTACGGCACCCTTTTCGCCGTGGAGCGCTACGCGCATCGGGACGACATCGCGCAGGTTTATTTCGACGATTACCGGATCGGCAGCAAGGCGGCCAAAACGCTGTTCGATCACGGGTACCGGAATTTGGCGCTGCTCGGCGGACCGGACAAATACGCATCGGCGAATTTGCGCAAGCTCGGATTTTTGGACAAAGCCCGCGGCTGCGGGGTGCCGGTGCGTGTCATGACCGACAAAATGAACTGGGAGGGCGGCGTCCGCGCGGCCGATCTCGTGGCCGCTTCCCCGGGCGATCGGCCCGATGCCGTTTTCGCCGTGAACGACTGGATGGCGGTCGGATTCATCCAGCGGCTGCGCGAGCACGGGCTGCACGTGCCGGCGCATATGGCCGTCATCGGCTGCGACGACATTCCGCTCGCGTCCGAATGCTCGCCGCGTCTCGCCACGTTCAAGCTGGACATGAAGCATTTGGTCGAGGAGCTGCTCGCCGCCATTCATCGGCACCATGCCGGACGGTCCGCCGAGCGGAACGAGGTCGTGCTGCCGGCCGTTTTCATTGGCAGAGAGTCGCTAGCCCACAAAACCATTCGATGAACGAAGGAGCGGGAAACGTATGGCGAAGCTGATCGTAAACGCGGATATCCCGAAAGGGACGATCGACCGCAACATTTACGGCCATTTTTCCGAGCATTTGGGCCGGTGCATTTACGAAGGCATTTGGGTCGGCGAACGATCGCCGATACCGAACATCGACGGCATGCGCAGCGACGTCGTCGAGGCGCTTAGGAAGCTGCGGGTGCCGGTGCTGCGCTGGCCCGGCGGCTGCTTCGCCGACGAATACCATTGGAAGGACGGCGTTGGCCCGGCCGAACAGCGGAAGCGGATGATCAACACGCACTGGGGCGGCGTCGTGGAGGACAACCGGTTCGGGACGCACGAGTTTATGCGATTTTGCGAATTGATCGGCGCGGAGCCTTACGTTTGCGGCAACGTCGGCAGCGGTACCGTCGCGGAAATGTCCGAATGGGTCGAGTATATGACGTTCGGCGGCGAATCGCCGATGGCGGATTGGCGAAGAAGGAACGGCCGCGAAAAGCCGTGGAAGCTCGCCTATTTCGGCGTGGGTAACGAAAACTGGGGCTGCGGCGGCAACATGCGGCCCGAATATTACGCCGATCTGTACCGGCGGTACGCGTGCTATGTACGGAACTACGGCGACAATCGCATTTTCAAAATCGCCTGCGGCGCCAACTCCAAAGACTACGATTGGACGGAGGTCGTCATGCGTCAAGCCGGCCGCTTCATGGACGGCCTAAGCCTTCATTACTATACGATTCCGACGGGACGGTGGAACGAAAAGGGCTCGGCTACCGAATTCGACGAAAAGCTCTGGTTCGCCACGCTCAAGCATACGCTGTTCATGGACGAGCTCATCCGGCGCCATGACGCCATTATGACCGCTTACGACCCCGAAAAGCGGGTTGCGCTCATCGTCGACGAATGGGGAACGTGGTACGACGTCGAGCCGGGCACGAATCCCGGGTTTTTGTACCAGCAAAACACGATGCGCGACGCGCTTGTCGCCGGCATCAATCTGAACATTTTCCACAACCATTGCGATCGGGTGCGCATGGCGAACATCGCCCAGCTCGTCAACGTGCTGCAAGCGGTCATTTTGACCGAAGGCGCGCGAATGGTCCTGACGCCGACCTACCACGTCATGGACATGTACAACGTGCATCAGGGTGCCGCTCTCGTCGCCGCCGAGCTGGACGGCCCCGTTTACGAAATGGACGGCGAACGGATCGATCAGTTGAGCGTCTCCGCCTCGGTCGATTCGTCGGGCCGCCTTCACGTTTCGCTTTGCAACCTGCATCACGCCGACTCCGCGGACATCGTCTGCGACATACGCGGCCTCGCCGTTTCCGAGGCAGCCGGAACGATTTTGACGGCGGATGCGATGCAGGCGCACAATACGTTCGACGAGCCCGAAGCCGTGAAACCGGCGTCGTTCGACGGCTTCCGAATGGAAGGCGGCCGGCTTGTCGGCCGGCTCCCGGCCCGTTCGGTCGTCGTTCTCGAGGTCCGATGAACAGCCGGCCGATGACGGGAACGAACGACGGCCGCGCGGAGACGCCCGAATGCAAGGGATGCTCGGCAAGCGTCCATGTCGCGCCGGAAAAGATGGCGGGGCGATTCGGCGAAACGAACCGCGTCCGCGCGGCCGAGCTTGCGACGGAAGCGGAATATGCGCGTCGGCTGGCCGTCTGCCGAGGCTGCGAGTCGTTTCAGTTCGGCACGACGTGCCGCTGGTGCGGCTGCCTGATGGAGCTGAAGGCCAAGCTCGCCGCGGCCCGCTGTCCGGCGCCGGAAGGAAGCCGCTGGTGAACGGCGGAGCAGGCCGAAGACGGTCGGAGCAGGATCTGTTGCTCGAGACCGACATGCATGTCTTGCGACGCTACGCCTTAACGCCTTCGACCGCCAGCAAATAAAGCGTCTGCGAGACGGCGGCGTCCCGAACCCACTCGCGGTAATCGTCTTCCGCGGCGGCGCGCTCGTCTTCCGTAACGTAGCCGTCCTTGACCATTTGCAGGCCGCGGCTTGCCGCCACATCCGCCCAGATGCCGATGCGCGGCATAAAGTCGCCGTCCCCCCGTCGTGCGGTTTCGTGCCGGGGAGTCGCCGTTATATCGCGAAGTCCTGCTTCCCGAAACAGCCCCGGGAGCCGGTCGGCGATCGAATTGTCCATCCCCGCGTCGGACCGCCACCGCAAAAAGGCGGCGTAAAACGATCGCATGCTCGCCGGCGGCTCCGGCTCCCAAACGATCTTCTCGTGGTTGTAATCGAGCACGAGCACCCGGCCTCCCGGCCGGGCGGCCGCCTTCATCGCGCGCAGCGCCTGCAGCGGGTCGGCCAGCCATTGCAGCACGCGCGACGAGGTGACGATATCGAACTCGTCTTCGTACGGAAGCGCGTAAATATCGCAAACGTCGAAGCTCAGTCCCGGAACGTCCCCTCCCGCCTGCCGCGCTTTGGCTATAAGCTCCGGGTTGTTGTCCGTCCCGACGACGCGTCCCGACGATCCGACGACGCCGGCGATGCCCCGCGTAATCGCTCCCGTGCCGCAGCCCGCATCCAGCACCGACATGCCTTCCGCGAGCAACTGCTCGAGCCGTCCGTGCGAGGCCGACAGCGTTCGGGCGTCCAACACGTTCGTCGCTTTTCCCGAAAGCTCCGCCCGCTCGCGCGCTTTGTCCGCTTTCATCGCAGATCCATCCTTTCCGTTCTCGCTATGCTTAACGTCTTTTCGCCGGCTAACGTTATCCGCTATCCGTCTGCCCTCGCCTCCGAAACGGCGGAAAACTCAAGGTACGAGCTCGAACAACTGGATTTCGTTCAGCCCGGCCCATCCGGAAGATGCCGTTACCGTTACTTTGACATAACGGACCGTCTTCGCGCAATCGAAATATTTGAAATCGACTTCGTTCATGCTCGCGTTCGTGAGCCGACAATCGTACGATGTTTCGACCGTATTGAACTATTTTGCTGTCGCTTGGCCGAACATAGAAGCCCCAAACGTCCGCTAGCACGCCCCCCATTTCACGGCGCGTCATCACCCGAAAAAGAAAAAAGTCTCCGGCACCGAATGCCGAAGACGAGCAGCAGCTTGTTAACCAAATCCGTTCAGCTTAACGCCACGATCGCGCCGGAGCCGTCCTTGAACTTCAGCTTCGCGTCGGCCGCGTCGACGAACAGCGCGCCGTTCGGCACCGAAGCCGCGGCGCTCGGCAGAAGCGACACGAACTCGCCGTTCAGCGCCTTGGCGTTGACGTAGCCGTTCTGCAGCGTTTCCTTGCCCGCCCGGTCGCCGACCGTCAGCGCGCCCTGCCACGAAGCCCGCATAAGCGGCTTGACCGTTCCGTTCGACATCCCGTTAAACTGCAAATCCGCCTTTTCCGCCCCCGCCGCCGAGCTTTGCTGCATCGCGACGACTTCGGCGTACAGCGTTTTTTGCGCCGAGGCGTTATGTGCGTACATTTTCATGCCGAACGTCGCCGCAGCCGTGTTCCTCTTGTACGTTTCGCTGTAAAGCGGGATTCCCGCCTCGACGACATCCGTCGTATCCGGCGCCAGGTTGACGATGAAGTCGCCGGACTGATTGAAGCCGAAATTGCCCATCAGCCGGGAGCTGACGCCGCCGTTGTAAATCCCGTTTTTGTGCGGGACCCCGTTCGGCACCGTCGTGCGGATCATATTGCCCGAGACGACGTTTTGCGCGCCTGTCGTTATCCGGATGCCCGCATAGAGCGAGCCGTCGAGATCGGCCCGTTTGTTGGGGGATAAAATGTAATTGTTCGCGATGACCGATTGACCCAAATTGGCGAAGCAAATGCCGTCTTTTTTCGGAAACGAGATGACGTTGTCCGCGATATAAGCGTTTTGCAGCAGCGCTCCTTCGGCCACGATGCCGTACTCCATTTGCGGAACCGTATCGCTGAGCGTTCGGTCCCAATATAAATTTTGCGAGGCCGCGATAATATTGTTGCAAATTTCGTACCCTTGCTGGTAAACGTTCGTGCCGCCCTCGGAGTGAACGATGCGGATCCCGTCGCCGAACGAATTGTAGATGTAGTTGTCGTTGATCGAGCTCCGGTCGACCGGCCCTTTGTAAAACCCTTTGCTTAAATCGGACATATTGCCGATCACCTGATTGCCGAACGCGCGGATTGATTTGAATTCGATGCACCACGACTCGGCCCCGGGCGCAAGCCTGGAGCTGTGCTTGCCCATGGAATGGAACCGGCTCTGAATAATGCGGTACCCGCGGCATTCTTCGTTCAAATACGGCTCCACGACGATACCCTTTAAACTGTTGGAGAATATATTATAGTTGAAAAAGACGTTGCGGCCTACGCATTTGACGCATTCGTTCAGCCTGAAAAATCCGCAAAACTGAATATCGCAATCCAAATTGGAAAGCGTGCCTTGTCCGGAGCCGTCGGACCGGTCTATTAAAATTCCGTTCACGGACGGCGTATACGGATTTTGGTTCAAATCGCCGTCGCCCTCGAGCTGCAGCCCTTTCATGCAAAACGAATAATGCTTGACTTGAATCATCCACGCATTCGCAGTCGTACATAGGATTCGCGGCGTATACTCGCTTTTGAAATCGGAATAAAACGTTACTTCCGGCTGGCGGATCACGATCGGCTGCGTAATCCGGTACGTCCCCTGCGGGAAATAAATGTTGCATCTGGCGCCCCCCGCATCGACCGCGCTTTGGATCGCGGGGCCGTCGTCGTTTACGCCGTCGCCTTTCGCGCCGAACCATTTGACGTTGATCGAGCCGTCATACAGCCGCTTGAAGCGCGCGCCGGACGACGATACGAGCACCGTTCCGCCGTTATCGGCGGACGTCGCGTCCGCGGAGTCGTAGACGAAAGGGCCGGCCTGCTTGCCGTCCTTGACGAAATAGACGATATCCGGATCGGGCGCCGTCCAGGAGCGTAGCTCGGCGATGGTGACGGACAGACAGCATTTCGAATCGAGCGAATCCGCGGTCAAAAAATCGGGCGGCCCTTTGCGGCCGTAAACGTCGCCGCTCACCGGCCCCCCGGCCGCGAACGCCGTCCCCATCGTTCCGCCGATCACGCTGCCCGCGGCCAATGCCGCCCCGGCCATCCCGAGCGACGACAGCATCGCCCTGCGCGAAACGAGCGGGCCCTGCCCGCGATCGGCTGCCCCGATCCCGTCTTCCTTCATCCGATTGCAGTCGCGATTTTCCATCCTATTCAACCCTTCCCTTCACATGGATTAGGCTTAACACATTTCGATTCCGAGCCGATACGGATCGGTTCGTTCAGCGGCACTTCCTCCCCAACATGACCGCTGTCGTCATTTTGTCTTTACAAGCAGGCCCAAGCCGACTACAATTATCCATGGAAAAGACAATGTCTCTAATGCCGTGACGTTTTTTGCATGTCCATTTTGTTCATTGGGAGAGATCGAAGTGATCCTTGATTCCGTAGCCAATCTCGGCCGGTATGCCGGCGTACATCCCCGCATCAAGCAGGCGGTCGAATTTTTGAACGCGCATGACTTGAAACAGCTTGCGCCGGGCAAGTACGACATCGACGGCGACCGTCTGTTCGCCCTCGTTCAGCATTACGACACGAAACCGAAGGCGGACGGCGTCTGGGAGGCGCACCGCAAATACGCCGACATCCAAATCGTGGCCGAAGGCGCCGAAACGATGGGGCATGCGCCGATCGGTCAGGCGAAGGAAACAACCGCTTACAAGAACGATGCCGATTACGCTTTGTTCGCGGCCGAAGGCCATTTCTTCACGCTGAGCGAAGGCTATTTCGCCTTCTTCGCGCCGCAGGATGTGCATATGCCTTGCGTCGCCGTTAACGATGCGCCCGCTCCGGTCAAAAAAATCGTCGTCAAAGTTGAACTTTGAACGGCGGCGTAAGACCTTCATTCGTCATTCGATCAATCCGAACGGCTTGAATTCGGCAAGCAGGCCCGCATATTCCAGCGAACCCGGGGGGGAGGCGGTCCCCCCGCCGCGTTCGTTACTTGCTCTTATCCTTCGCCAGCTCCGCCTTCAGCTTCTCGTCCAGCTGACGCAGCCCCGTGTTCGTATCGACCTTGCCGCTGGCCACGTCGTGGAACGTTTGTGCCATCGAGTCCTGCTGGACGACCGTCGGCACGTTGGCCGTTCCCGGCTTGCGCTTCGGCGCATACGGCGCCCATTCCGTATAATAAAACAGCGATTTGATGTTTTTGCTTTTCAGGTCGTCCCGCTCTTGCCCGAAGGCGTCCCGGATCGCCGCTTTCGTCACGATCGGCAGCATCCCTTTCTTTGAGTCGGCGAGCTGTACATCGTCGGATACCATTTCCATAATCACCTGAAACGCGTCTTCCTTATGCTTGCTGGTCGCCGAAACCGACCAGTACGCCGGCCCGCGCCAAGCCATCTTTTTCGGCGCGCCGGGCAAAGTCGGGTACGAGACGATGTCCCATTCGATTTCTTTCGGGATCGGCGTATATTGGCTGTACTGGTTAATTTGCATGGCGATGTTGCCTTTGTTGAATACGGACGCAATTTCTTCGACGCGCGTCGGGGCGATCTTGTTGTTCGGCAGCTCGTAAAACCGCAGAAAATTGGCGAACAGCGGCTTCCACTTTTCAGGATCGTACAGTCCGTCGGCGTTCGGATCGAGTATCGGGTAGCCGTACGAATTGTCACGCAGCATCGCCATAATGTTGGCGCTGAAGCCGCGGTATTCGTTGCCGCCGTCGGTTCGGCTCATTTTTTTCGCCAGCTCGTATACTTCGTCGAACGTCATGCCGTCCTTCGGATAAGCGACCCCGAACTTGTCGAACAAGTTTTTGTTGTATGTGAGCACCATCGGAAAATAAGGCGGGTACGGGATGCCGTACAGCGCGCCGGTTTGGCCCGCGTCGATCATTTCCTGAATGAACGGCGCATTGAAGCGAGACAAATCGACGTTAAACTTTTTGACGTATCCGTTCAGGTCGGTGCCGAGATTCAGATCGAGATAGTTGTTTTTCAAATTCGGCACGTCGGTACGGATCAAATCCGGCGTTTCGCCGCGCGCCACGAGCTCCGGCAGCGAGTTGCCCTTGTCCGGCGGGATATACTTGAACGTGATGTAAGGGAACTTTTTCTCGAGCGCGGCCCGAAACCGTTCGTTAAACTCCTTCTCGGCAACGCCGAGACCGAACACGGACAGCGTGATCGGGTCTTTCTTGACCTCCGGCGCCTTCGCTTCGTTCGGTTCGGAAGCGCCGCTTCCGCCCCCTCCGCCTCCCCCGCACGCCGTCAGCGCGATCATGACGGCCGGCAAACCGAGCGACAGTCCGATTTTCAGCTTCTTTTCCATAGTTGTGTAACCCCCCCAAAAAAGAATGTAAAAATGCCAACGCCAGTAAGGACAAAAATGTTCGCTCGCAGCGGATCGGTTCCGCCGGCTGATTGCCCGCGGATAAGTAACCGCTTACAACGAGAGCGCTTCCTTGAAGCGGAAACGAATACGAAGCCGAACTTGAAACCGAACTCGAACTCAAATTCAAACTGGAAGCCGTAAACGTTACCGCATATTTACCGAAGCCGCGTATATGAGATTAATTTGTCTCTTATTATGTTACAATGTATCCGATTAACGCTAACCTCATTATATAAGAGACTCTCCCGGTTGTAAACCAACAAATTACAGCGCTTCCAATCGTCCGCCCGAAAGGGCGCGCGGCGAAATTCCGGCTTGTCTGCATGTTTCGCCGACGATCCACCCTCCCCGACTCGGAATGGAAATGCGCCCGCCCCCACGTTCGGGTTACGACGTGACGATATCGACGAATCGCCCCCATATCGCGAACGGATTCGGACTCGGGAAGCCGCTCGCAAAGTCGTACTGCCAATTCGCGCCCCGGTCTCCCGTCAAAAAGACCCGGCCGCTTCCGACGACGGCGATGCCGGTGTATCCGGTCGTCGTACCGTCGTACGTCGTCGCGAACGACGTCCAGCTTCGCCCGGAGCCGTCGGGCGACAGCAGCATGCGCGTATCCGGCCGGCCGTAGCTCAAGACGAGCGTGCCGTCCCGGAGCTTCCGCAATGCCGGAAGCACGCTGTGCGTCAGCTCCGGCGCCGGTCCCGGCAGCGGCTCAGGCTTGCTCCACGTCTCTCCTTCGTCGAACGAGCGGCATTGATACAGCGGTTTGTTGCTGCCGATCCGCATGACGCACAGCAGCGAGCCGTCGGCGACCCGCTCGACGGCAGGCTCGCAATAGCCTTCGGGACCGGCGTCCGGATCGTACGCGACCGTCGAGACGACGGACCAGTTCGCGCCGCCGTCTGTCGAGCGCGCCCATATCGTCCGGTACTTCGTATCGGTCGCGTAGCGGCCGTACAACGCCGCGCCGAGCGTACCGTCCTCCATGGACAGCGCCCACGTGAACGCAAAGCCGCCGCGTCCCGTGCCGGCAACGATGCATTTCATCGGAACGGGCGTTACGAGCCTGCCTTCCGTCGTCGTCCAGGACGCCCCGCCGTCGGCGGACTGTACCCAACGAATCCGCTGCTCGCGGGAAACGTCTCCGCCGATCATCTCCGTGACGAACGACGGGCCGCCGATTACGCCGTCCGGCCGTTCGACGAGCGTTATCGGGAACCAGGTGTGCGACTGAACATGCGGCCACGTACCGCCCATATCGTCCGACATGCGAAGCCCGACCGAAGGCGGAATGTTCGCGTCGTCTTTCGTTTGGCTGAAATAAACGAACAGTCTCGTGAACGGTCGGCCTCCTTCGCCGACGATGCGGAACGCCGCCGCCGCGGGAAAAGCGCACAGCTTTTCCCCTTCGGCTTTATGGACGACAAACGGTTCGCTTGTCTGAATGTTGTATGATTGATTGGTGACCATCCATCTTCCTCCATATAGATGACTTTCGTCCGCGCCGCACGCCGCCGCGGCCGTCCCGATCAGCCCGATTGATAGGAGCATTTTTCTACGGTCCAAAAACGGGTTCTGCTCGTCCCGTTGGTCGTATTGCCTTACCGACATATGGCGTCCCTCCTTAGAGGTCCGGCGAGATTGGCCGGCGAAAGAGCTCCTTTTCAAGCGTCCTTTCGGGCTTTTCGCCAATGGTTAACGATACACCGGCAGCCAGTCCCCGTGTCTCTCGATCAGCTCGTCGCACATCGCGACGATGTCGTCGATCGACAGCTCCGCCGACGTATGCGGATCGAGCATGGCCGCCTGGTAAATATGGTCCTTCTTCAGCGTCGTCGCCGCCTCGATGGTCAGCAGCTGCGTATTGACGTTCGTCCGGTTCAGCGCGGCGCATTGCGGCGGTAAATGCCCGACGTACGTCGGCGTTACGCCGCTCGCGTCGGCGATGCAGGATACTTCGACACACGCCTCGCGGGGCAAGTTCGTGATAAGCCCTGTATTCATGACGTTGCCGCCGAACTTGAACGGAACGTCCGTTTCGATGGCGTCCAGAATGTACGAAATGTATTCGTGCGATCGCGTATGCGTCAGCCCTTCGTTGCCGACCAGCTCGTCCCGCATCGTCTTCCATCGGTCGATCGCCCAGACGCATCGTCGCGGATATTCGTCCAGCGGGATGTTGAACCGCTCGATTAGCTCCGGGTAGCTTTTTTTGATGAAGTACGGATGGTACTCCGCGTTATGCTCGGACGACTCGGTCACGTAATAGCCGAACCGCAGCATCAGCTCGAACCGTACCATGTCGTGGTGCTTTTCCCGCTGCTTCTCGGCGGCCCGGCGTTTGATTTCGGGGTACAAGTCCTCGCCGTTCCGGGTAATTTCGAGCAGCCACGCCATATGGTTGATGCCGGCGATTTTCCACTGCACGCCCCGCTCCTCCATGCCGAGATGCTTCAGCAGTCTCGGAGCGCATACTTGAACGCTGTGGCAAAGTCCGACCGTTTTCACCCCTCCGACCGTATTCATGACGTTCGTCAGCACGGCCATCGGGTTCGTGTAGTTGAAAAACAATGCGTCCGGACATACCTCCTGGATATCTCGAGCGATCCCGAGCATGACCGGAATCGTGCGCAGGCTGCGGAAAATGCCGCCGATGCCGACCGTGTCGGCGATCGTTTGGCGCAGGCCGTACTTTTTCGGCACCTCAAAGTCGGTAATCGTGCAAGGGTCGTAGCCGCCGACCTGGATCGTGTTGATGACGTATTTCGCTCCGCGCAGCGCTTCCTTGCGGTCGGCGTACGCCTTGACCGAACAGCCGCTGCCCAGCTTGCCGATCAGGTGAACGAGCATCCGCTCGGCGTCCTTCAGCCGCTGCGCGTCGATGTCGAACAGAGCGAATTCGAAATGCTGCAAGGAAGGCACGAGCATGCAATCCCCGAGCACATTTTTGGCGAACGCCACGCTGCCCGCCCCGATGAACGTAATTTTGTCCACTTCTCTTTTCCTCCGAAAACGAATGTCCTTGGATCGCTCTCTCTTTACGATCCGTACGATCTTACAAAAACGTCCGAATCTGCTATACTGTTGATGACATTAAGCAAACGGTTACAATCGGGGTGCATGTGATTGCTGTTTCCGCACGAGCAATGCGACCGCAAGACGTTCCAGTTCCGCTACCTGACTCCGTCCACGCTCAGCATGCGGCTCGTCGGCATCGGCTGGCAGAGCGTTTCTTCGACCGAATACCGGTATGACGGACTGAAGCGGACGGACGGGGAAGGAACGATTTTCCAGTTCACGCTGTCCGGGCAGGGTACGATCCGTTTCGGCGACCGCGAATATGTCGTGCCGAAGCATTGCGGCTTCCTGTGCACGCTGCCGAGCGACCACGAATATTATTACGACGCGGCGTCGGGCCCCTGGGAATTTCTGTTTATCGCCGTGCGGGGCGAGGATGCGATCCGGCATTGGAACTCGCTCATCGACCGGTTCGGACCGGTCGTGCCGTTCGCCGGCCAGCTGGAGCCGTTTTTGTGCATCAGCGAGCTGTATTCGCTCGTTTGCCGCAACGCCGAGCTCGACAAATATTTCGTCTCGTCCCAGCTGTACCGGTTCGTGCTGGAGCTGAACCGGATCTTCGAAGGCAGCGACGTCGTTCCGTACAAAGACTCGCCCGAACCGGTCCGCACCGCCATCCGGCTCATGCAGTCGCAGTACGCCGCCCCGCTGTCGCTGGACGATATCGCCTCGGCCGCCGGATTGTCGAAATACCATTTCAGCCGCGTCTTCCTAAGCAAAACCGGCATTCAGCCGATGCACTACTTGCGCAAAATCCGCATCGAGAAAGCGTCCGCCCTGCTCGCCCAGACGAACAAGACGATGGAGACGATCGCCCGCGAAACCGGCTTCGAGGGCGGCAATTACTTTATCCGAGTGTTCAAAACGCTCGTCGGCATGACGCCGAGCGAATACCGGCGCAGTCTCGGACCGGAGTCCGCGCACGCGCTGCGCATCGAGAAATGACGGGGGCGCGCGCCGGTCGGATGAGTCGATCGGGCCGGACTTACAGTCATGTATGCCCCTATCCATAGGCGAACATACGTTCCGTTTAAACGCAACACCGTCCCTTCCGCAATCGATTCGGGCCAATTTCGGCTGCGGTCGATATTGTCGCGCATATCGCATAAAATTGCTCATCCATACGCACCTGACTATAATGCCGGAGCTCGGAAACATGTACGGATATGCGCCTTACACTTGGATTATATCGAGCGGAATGCGAAAGAACTATAGGAGATTGTTTCGATTGACGTTCAATTTATTGCGGTCCGTAGCAAGGATCGGCTGCGGCTTCGGCAGAGCGCCGCCGACGAACATGACAATCGATGAGGGATCGGGTATAATTAGCCGGTAAACCAAAGTGAACCAGACACAATCGGAGTGATTTTACGGTGAGCGCACCTTCGAAACGATCCGGCGCCAGAACGAGACTGGAGCATATGGTAGACACGCTGCGCGACGAGATCGTCGCCGGCACGCGGGCCGTCGGCGATTTCCTGCCCTCCGAGCTGGCGCTCTGCGAGCAGTTCCGGCTCAGCAAAAAAACGGTTCGCAAAGGACTGGAGCAGCTCGTGAACGAGGGCTTCATCGAGAAAGTTCCGCGCATCGGAGCGCGCATCGTCGGCTCGGTCCATCGCGAAACCGTCCTGCTGCGATTCGCCCATTACCCGAAGCTCGTGCACGAAATCAATTTACCGGACTTGATCGACGATTTTCATCGGCTTCACCCGACCATACGCGTTCAGGCGATCCCGTATTCCCACCAGTACGACAAAGAGCGCAACTACGAACGGCTTCAAACGGACAAGCTGGACGTCGTTACGATCAACGCCCACGATTTCGAATATTACGCCGATCCGGACGAAACGTCGTGCCTGCTGGAGCCTCTTCCGCCGGTCGACGGGATTTATCCGTTTCTCGAAGGGCCGTTCCGCAGAGGAGACGAGCTTTATGCGCTGCCTTTCGTCTTTACGCCGGTCATCCTGTGCTACAACAAAGAGCATTTTCTGGAAAACGAGCTTCCCGAGCCGGACAGCGGGTGGACGTGGGAAGATTTGCGCGGAACGGGGCGGAAGCTGTCCAACGGCGTCGACCGGTTCGGCTTTTATTTCCATCTCCCGTCCGGCAACCGATGGCCGATTTTTTTGCTGCAAAACGGCGTCGTCTTCGGCAAAGACGGGCGAGACCGGTACGTCCTGGACGATCCGAAAGCGAAGGAAGCGTTGTCCTTGTGCAGGGACCTTGTCCGCGACCCGAAGCTGTTCCCGGTCTTTTTGTCGGAAAACGACAGCGACGCCCACGCTTTGTTTTTGAACGGCAACGTGTCGATGATCTTGTGCACGTACGACAGCCTGAACGACTTCCGCGACGCCCCGTTCGCCTACGATATCGCGCCGCTGCCCCGGTTCAAGGAAGCGAAAACGCTGCTCGGAGCGATCGCGCTCGCCGTAAACGCCCGTTCCGGCAATAAAGCGGCGGCCAAGCTGTTCGTTCGGCATCTGGTATCCTACCGGAACCAAATGCTGATTCGATTGAATACGTTAAGCATTCCCGGCTTGAAGCGGGCGGCGGAATGGGTCGGAGGACCGGATAAAGACAATGTCGCGAACCGGCCGTACCGGTTTCATATGTACCGCGACATCATTCCGACGTTCCGTTTCGCGTCGACGCTGGGCCTTCCGACCGAGCTGCTGCTGCGGATGGGGCAGTCGTTGAAGCTGTACTGGTCTCAGCTCGAGGAGCTCGAAACGATTTTGCCCAAGCTGGAGCAATCGTTCGCTCCGCCGCCCGAAGACGGCTAGGAAGCCGCTCGAAAGCCGCCGTTCGCCACAAGAAAAACGGCTGTCGACGTATTTCGAGGATGAGCGAAAACGGTCGGCTTCCGAAACGTAACGGACGCCACGGCGCTTATTTCGCGAAAATCGGCCGTTTTCCAATCGGACATCATTGCCCTTATTTGCCCCGAACCGCCGTCCAAAAGGGGGTTTTTCGCCAAATAGATGCGCCTATGTCCGTTAGAAAATAAATAGGCCGAAATGAGGCTCATTAGCGGCCGCCGTGTCCGTTCATTTGGAACCTGGTCTGTCTCGCCGCCGCCTCATGCTCGTCCCCCGCTCCAACTCCCTACGACGCCGGCGAAGATCGTACGAGCTGGTATCGCCCGCCGTATCCCGCCGCCGGACAGCAGGAAACCCGCTCCGGCTTCGGCGCTAAATGGGACGGGCGGTCTTTTCTGTGCAAACCGAACATTTTGCACGCCGAACCGGCAGCGGAGCGGGGAACGAGATGGAAATGCTCCCGCTATTTTCGGTCGATTCCCGTCTCCGGGCAAAACAACGGGAAATCGTCCCGCTAATTTCGACCAAACCGCGCTTTTCGCCGATACTACGCCAATTTACCTGGAGCTTTTCCAGGTATTTCGAACCGACGCCGCCAAGAGAGCGAATGAACCGGAGGTTTTCCCGTTCGCTTTTATTCCAGTGGCCCGGCAGGATTCGAATACGCCGGACGCGGAAACGAGAGGCGCTGCCCGGAAAGATATAACACTTTAATAAAAAAAAGCCCGGACTGGGCTTCTTTTTCTTTCCGAACATTACTTGTCGTCGTCCGTTTGCGAGGGGGCATCCGCCGGAGGAACGGCTGCCGGATCCCCGGCCTCCGTCGTTTTGGGCATCGAATCCAAAATTCGCTTCAATTCGTCCTGAAAGGGAACCATGAGCTCCTGAAATTCCGCCGCCTGCCTGGAAGAAGGAGCCTGGGGTAAACGGAGCCGGGGCTTGGCGTATACAACCCGCCCGTATTGTCTTCCATCGCCTTAATCAACTGATACCCGTGCATCGGTTTCGATGCCAGCAGTTCAAGCAAAGCGAATTTGAACTTCCCGCGCTCGAAGAAACGCTTCCCCTCCCCGCGCCTCCCAAAACGGCCGCGCGGTCCGCCATGACGGTATTTTTGGAACAGATCCCGAAAGCCTTCCGTATCCCTGTTCCGGTGCGGATGCCGTCCTTGCCATGTACGATGATCGTGAAATCTCATATCAACCACTCCCCAATACGATATATCGTATTGCGTCAATAGGAACCGCTGCTTGTACCCGTAACTTTCCAAGCCATGGAAGCGTATTAAAAAATGAATGCTCAGCTCGTGAGGTGGATTAAGATATGGACTACAAAGAAATCGAGTTTTCGAAAAGAACGGCAAGAGCGTTGTCCATGATTTTCCCGGGGATGGGCTTGATGTTTTATTCGAAATGGAAAGCAGGAGGACTCTTCATCATTTTGCATGTGCTATTCGGTTTCTTATCAATCAGAGAGTTGATCGAACGTATCGCTTATTACACGTATCACCCAAGCGGGGATAGGGAAGGCATGTACGAGTTTTTCTTTATATGGATCGCTCTGCTGGCAATCAATTGGGCCATGAGTCTAATTTGTACGGAGAAAGTGAACCCGAACGATTGAACACAAGAAAATGAGCCCGTCCGAATTTCGGAGAGCTCATGATCGTTGATCCTGACGTCAATATCCGTATTCAGCTTCGGACCGCCCTGGCGTCGCCGCCTGCGCGACCGGAGGCTCGGGCGCTCCAATGCGCCAGCTGATAAACCAACCAGATGACGGATACGACGAGCATCATATCGAAACAGACGTTAAACAGAAATAAATGCTTCCCGATATCCGCCTGTCCGTCGCCCAGGATTGGCATCAAAAAACCGATTGCGCCAACCAAGCCGATCAGCATCATCAATTCCGTCCGAATCCGGCTGATCCGATCCCGGCGACGAATGTATTCGAAGATGGCGACGGCGTAATAGATCGCATAGAACGCCGATATAAACAGCAGCGACCGGGGCATTTGCGTATGTTTGAATTCGCTCCAGACGCTGTAGCCGTAAGCCATCGCGCCTGACGGTTTGTTTTCCTGCTTCAAATAATTGCCCAAATAGTAGGGCCGAATGCTCATACTGTTGCTCGCTGCAAACTCCATTTTGTCAATCAGGCGCGACGGATGTTTCACATAAAACAGCAGTATATCCCGATGCGAAACCCGGTCATAAAAATCCGGTTTCATTGAAGGCGCATCCTGTTTAATCGCGGTATCCGTCTGAAAATAGTTCGTGCCGGCCAGCACGGACAGGTGCGAGGGCAAACCGAGCTCCTTCAGATCCCCGTCTATATCGGGAGATCCGTGCAAAATCCCGTAAAACACGGTCTGATACAGATTGATGTTCTTCAGTCCCTTCGGAGCCGCCGCATACATCACGACCGAAACGACCGCTATCGAAGCCGACAATCCGATCGTTAAACGGCGCCAGTTCGGCTCATGGCGAAGCGTCATAAAGCGGAGACCCAGTGCGGCGAACAGGATGCCTGCCGGGGCGTTCTGGATTTTGGAACAGGCCAGGAAAAAGACCGAAACGAAATAAAGCCAGATTATTGTTCTCGAAGGCTTCTCCCGATTGAGCAGACATAGGCCGAAGCCTGCCGAAAGCAGCAAAAACACAAACGAGACCGGCTCGCCGAACAGCGAATTGAAATAGGCCGCATAGCCGATATCGAAAAATACGAACAGCATGCAAATCGCAAGCGCGACGCCGACTGCGCTCGATTTGTATGTATTGTAGCGAACGATGATATAAGTTGCCGCGAGCAGAAGCACGGAAAATAAAGCCCCGAGCACCCGAATATCGAAGGAGGACGGATCCCGAACCGATCCGATCAGCCGCGCCGCGGCAACCAAAATGATTTGCGTGGACGGATAAAAGCCTTGAAAAAAACGGTCGTACGAAAAATACCGGTGAGCATATCCGAAAAAGCGGTCCTCGTAAGACTCGTCCGGCAATCCGTAGTTCAATCCGACGGTCCCCATCACCCGCAAAAAATCCCCGTTGTCCGCAACGCCGATAAACGGTTCGGTAAATAACGAATAGACAAGTATGCTGAGGCCTGCCAGTACGGCAAACCATTCGGCTCTAATCATTTTTCTCATGTACGTTTCGACACTTCCCCATTTCGGTTTGAGGCGGAACGCTGCATCCGCCTATTTCGGGAGCCGGGCGCCGCTTTGCCTCCATACGGCCCGCGGCTCCGACCCGCATCATCCAGCGGGCCGTATGGCGCGGGCGAACTCGACGAGTTCTTCCTTCGTGGCGGCGGACCCGGCGAGACTGTATCTCAAAAAGCCCCCTTCGCTTTTTTCCACCCAGATCAAAGAATGATTGTCATAATACGCTTCCGTGTCCCCCACCTGCGCAACGAGCTCCTTGGAAGGCTTCTCGACAAAATAGTTGGACTTCCCGACTTCTCCTAAAAAGGCGATGTTGTAGTCGATTTCCCGCCCGTCCTTCTTGAACTTCAATGAAACGGACTGAATTCCGCTTCCGGGCTTCCTCACGCCATAGGCATACTCCTTGCCGTCCGGCGTTTTCGCAAATATGAGACGGTCCTCATTCGGGCTCTGCGGTTCGGAATCCATATACAGGTAGCCGGCTTCGAATTCGAAACCGTCCGGCGGCCGAACGGAAAGACGGCTATCGGCGAGCGGTCCTCGTACGGCGGCACTAAACGCGTCAGGATCGCGGTATTCGATCGGCGAAGTCACCCACAAAATATCATCCGTTTCCCGCTTGACGATCTCCTCCTTGCTCCCGAAGTGGACGACGGCCGACTCGCCCGGAGCGATTTGCTTTTTTACCTCCTTCAGAACGTCGGATTGCCAAGCGGGAATTTTCACGTCCGTACCTCGGACCTCCATGACGGAATTTCCCGATTTATCCTTTAAATCCAACCATTCGATGGCGGCATACGAAAAGCCGCTCAACAGACCGACCACGCAAAAGACGACAGCCGCCCGCTTCATGGCGACGGCGGGAGCTTGGCGAGGGCTGGACGGCATACTCCCCGACTGCCCGATCCGCTTCATAACGCGGTCGGAAAAGTCTTGTTCCGGGGGATTCGCCGCGACGACCGACTCTTTGATACGGCACATCATGCCCGCTTCCGGCGACACATCATTCGGTTTCATTCTCGATTCCCTCCATATACCGAGACCAGAGCGGCCTCAGCCGTTTTTTTAGCCGCTCGTATTTTTTGCGCGCGGCGGCCGGTTTACAACCGATCACTTGGCTGATCTCCTCAAAGCTGCATCCGTCGACGACCCGCATCAAAATGAGATTCCTGTCTTCGGACGAAAGCGGGCCCAGTAACTGTCCGACAACATCGCTGCAGTCCGGTGCGCCATAGGCGGTCGGCTGTTGCTGCTGCTGGTGCTGTCGGTATAAACGGAATAACTTGTACCAGGCGCTGCGCTTTTTCAGCAAATTGATGCAGTGGTTATAGGCGATTCGGTACAGCCAGGCCGAGAAGGAAACGTTCTCCGTAAAACGGCCTATATGCAAATAGCATTTGATAAAAATATCTTGCACCGCGTCCTCCGCTTCCTGCCGATCGCCCAGCATATGATGACAATAGACGTGAATCCGGCGCTGGAATTGTTGAACCAGAAGGCGGAACGGCTCCTGCTGCCCGTCTTGAATGCGCCGGATAATCCGCTCCATTTCCGCCTCGGACAACGGCGCGTTGTCGTGACCCGATTTCATAAGCACTCCTTTCGCGTTCCCCTCTTGCACCCGGTATAACAAACCAAGTCCTCGATTTGTGACATGTTTTTTTTGGAAATGCACGTTGCGGCCTTGGCCCATCCGGTTCCGCTTCAAATTTCACTTCTAACATATTTGTGTTGACCATATACTGTTTATATAATATACTGTGTACAAAAATTACTGTTTATATCATAAACAATAAGGAGAGGATTTCATGACCGCCACGCCCCCTACAACGGCCAAACCGGCCGGCCGCAAAGAATGGACCGCACTAGGCATCTTGTGTCTCCCGCTCATGATCGTATCGATGGACGTCTCCGTCCTGTTTTTCGCCGCCCCAGCCATTGCCGCGGATCTGCAGCCGACCGCCGCCGAACAATTATGGATTTTCGACGTGTACGGGTTCGTCCTTGCCGGTTTGCTGCTGACGATGGGCGCCGTCGGCGACCGAATCGGACGCCGACGCCTGTTGATGATCGGCTCGGTCGGCTTCGCTCTAAGCTCGTTGTTCGCGGCGTACGCCCAGACGGCCGAAACCTTGATTCTGGCCCGCGGAATATTGGGGATTGCGGGCTCGACCCTCATGCCGTCGACGTTGGCTCTCGTTCGCACGATGTTCCAAGACCCGGCGCAGCGGACGAAAGCGATGTCGATCTGGAGCGCCGTCATGGCCGGCGGCGTCACCGTCGGGCCGATTATCGGCGGCCTGCTCCTCGACTCTTTCTCCTGGGGAGCCGTGTTCCTTATCAATATTCCGGCGATGGCGCTGCTGCTTGTCGCCGCGCCGTTCCTGCTGCCGGAGTCCCGCAGCGCCGTGCGAAGCCGGGTCGATCTTTTCAGCTCGATCCTCGCACTCGCAGCCATCCTTCCCGTTATTTACGGCGTCAAAACACTCGCGGAGGACGGCTGGGCGATCGTTCCCGCCGTTCTGCTCGCGGCCGGCTCGCTCGCCGGTATCGTGTTCGCGCGGCGCCAGTTGGCCATCCAAAACCCTTTGATCGATATTCGTTCGCTGGCGGAGCGGCGAACCGGCGGTTCGATCCTCGTGAACCTGATCGCGACGTTCACGCTCATGGCGAGCGCCTTGATCAATACCCAGTTCCTTCAGTCGGTTCTCGGCTACTCCCCGTTCGTCGCGTCCCTTTGGAGCGTACTGCCTTCGATCGTCGTCGGGGCGGCGGCGCCGATGGCCGCCAAGCTGTCCCTCACGTACGGGAGGCCGCGCGTTATGGCCGGAGGCTTCGCGTTGTCGGCGATCGGATTCGGCGTACTGACCCAGGTTCGCCTGGAAAGCTTCTCGCCGCTTGTCGTCATGCTCGTTGGAGCCGGTTTGGTCGCGGCGGGAATCGTCTCCGTCATGACCCTCGTCGCCGATTATGTCGTCAGCGTCGCACCGGCCGACCGCGCGGGAGCCGTCGGAGGTCTCATCGAAACGTCCAGCGAGCTCGGAGGCGCATTCGGTATCGCGATTCTCGGCTGCGTCCTCGCGGCCGTCTACCGCCATGCCGTCTCTCCTCTGCTGCCCGCGGAGCTCGCGCCGGAAGCGGCCCGCGCAGCCGGGCAAACCATTGCCGGCGCTTCGGCCGCCGCGAGGCATTTGCCCGCGGAAGCCGCGTCCCGGGTGATGGACGCCTCCCGGGAAGCGTTCATGACCGCCATGCACGTCACCTGTCTCGTCTCCGGCGTCATCCTGCTGCTGGCCGCCGCAGCAACGGTCGTGCTGCTTCGCGAGAGGAAAACGGCCGTTAGCGCCGCGGCGTAAGACCGAGACTGAAATGAATAAGGCTGCTCCAGGGAATCAACCTTGGAAGCAGCCTATTTTATTCGTTCGAGGGGGAAGCTTTATTTGCCCGTTCCTTCCGTCCTTTTCCGATTCAAATATTGCTCGATCCCGTCCAAAATCCGTTCCAGCCCGAATTCCAAATCGCTGCCGACGGTGTTTTCGCCTTCGTTTTCGCCGGTATAGGCGCCGGACATGACGAGCGGATGCAGGTCCGGATATTGGTCCGACTTGACCAAAACCCGAAGCACCGCCGAATAATTGAGCCCGCTGAACTCTTCCTCGCTGGAGCCGGCCTGAATGGCGCGGTCGATGTCCCTTTGAAGCATCCCGCAAGAACGGGCGTAACCGCTCAGCAGCAGAACGACGGACATTTTCTCGTAATCGTTCAGAGGCATGTCCCGCAAAGGCCGGAGCGCCCAATCGACGATGCGCAGATTGTTGGGCGCGATCGGAATGCCGAAGATCGGGATGTCCGCGTACCACGGATGATTGCGAAACACGCCGATCGTGCCCATCACGTACTCGCGCAAGCTCTCCCGCCATTCATGCGGAGGTCGCTCCGGAGGCAGCGGAATATCGCATGCCGCATCCTGCATGAGGAGTAACAGATCGTCTTTGCTCGGAATGTAGCGGTAGATAGACATCGCCGTGAAACCGAGCTCCGACGCAATCCGGTTCATCGAGACGGCGGAGAGACCGTCTTTGTCCGCGATTTCGATCGCCTTCTTCACGATCTGATCGATGCTCATCTCCCGCTTGGGCCCGCGCTGCGGAGGCTTCACCAATCCCCAGCCGAGTGCCGCGCCGGCCGGAAGCAGTTTCGCCGCTTCTTCCGGCGTTAGATCTTGGTTGCTCATCAGTTCTACCCCCTGGTCGTCCGAAGCCGTCTTGCACAAAATCGTTTATTATATAAACAGTATATCACAGCTGCGCAAAAATCGGAAAAGAAGCGGGCACGTTGCTGTTAATGATCGCCGCATAGCATAATAAAGGTTTCGCTCTCGGATCCGTTGCTTTCGGCATCGCGGCGAGTGTGTTTCTTATGATGGGTGTCATCGTTCTTCAGTTGTTCGGACAAACGGCTGACGAACCCGGCTATCGTTATCGGAGCCGAATGCGGGGTGCGAATGGGTTTACGAACTCCAGTATGTATCGCTATTGCCGGCAAATCGGATCGTTTTCTTCCATTTTGGGCTGGATAGCGATGTCCGGATTCGATAGCCTGAAAAACGATCGTTTTTTCCGCCGATAAGCATACTACGATTTGTTCCATCCCGCATCGGCCGACACGGATCCCGGTTGCCGGGCGATCCCTAAGAGAAGACCTCCAGAACAACTGATAGTCGTTCTGTACAACCGATCCTATTTGCAAGCCGAAACGGCAGCGGAGCGGGAGACGAGATGGAAATGCTACCGCTATTTTCGGCCGTTTCCCGTTTTTGGGCAAAACAACAGGAAAACGTCCCGATATATTCGTCCATACCGCGCTTTTCGCCGATTCGGCGCCATTTTAACCGGAGCTTTTCCAGGTATTTCGATACGACGCCACTAGGAGAGCGAGCTAACGGGAGGTTTTCCCGTTCGTTCGATTCCAGTTGGCCCCCGGCTGGATTAGGATACGCCGGATACGGAAACGAGAGGCGCTGCTCGCTCCCCGCAGGATGACCAAAAAAAGAACCCGAAAACATATAAACGCTTTAATAGGTACAAAAGGAGCTGGCCGCGGCAGCTCCTCTTTTGGTCGAAAAGTCATTCGTACGGCATCATTCTCCGTCAGCTTCGTGCCGGCACTAGGTCCATCTAGCTGCCTTTCCGCTATTCGAATGTCGTCCCGGAATTCAGCCTCCGAGTGGCGGCCGCGTTCCCTCTCTTTATCGATCGGGGCAATTCCTTCAATACGACCCGATAATCCATAATATTGCCGTATCGATCCGCTTCTATGGCACAGCAGCTGGTCATCATTTCTTTCAGCATCTCCCTGCCCCGCTGAACTCTGGATTTGGCTCCGGAGTAGGAAATACCCAGCTGCTCGCTCAGTTCCTTCTGGGACAACCCCTTCAATTCGGACAGTTCGAGCACTTCCCTATATTTATCCGGCATTTGCCGGATTACGTTTTTTAAACCGACGACGGCCTCCTTGGCAGAATCCTGCTCCTCATACCGGTCTTCGATCGGATGCTGATCCTGCAGTTCCTCGGTCCGCTTCTCTTTGCGGAAATGATCGATAATGCTGTTCCGGGCGATTTGGAAAAGCCAGGAACGAATTTTCCGATCATCCCTTACATCGCCCATTCGGCGGTGCGCCTTTACAAACACATTCTGAACAATATCCTCGGTATCGGGATGAGAACGCGTTTTATTCCGAACGAAATTTCTGATGTGATCGTGGTATTGCTCCCAAAGTTGTTCAAAAGTCATCCGGCGACGATCTCCTTCCCAAACATTTTTTTCGCAATTTTGCGTCCTCTTCTTTTTGCTTCCGTCACCATTAGTGTAAAACAATTTCAGGAAGGTGGAAAGGATATGGAATACAATTTGCTGGGGAATACGGGAGTGCTGGTATCGGAAATCGGTCTCGGAACGATGACGTTCGGCGGAGGAGACAAATGGGGCATCTTCGGGTCTCTGGATGAAAAAGAAGCAGGCATTCTTGTCGATCAAGCGATGGATGCGGGAGTGAATTTTTTCGATACCGCCAATGTATATGCCGATGGGAGGTCTGAGGAAATTCTCGGGAAATCGCTGAAAGGCAAAAGACACCAAGCCGTCATCGCAACCAAAGTGAGAGGACGAATGGGCCCCGGCCCGAACGAGCTCGGCTTGTCGGCGGCTTCATATCATTCGTCAAGTCGAAGATAGCCTCAAGCGGCTCGGTACGGATTATATCGATCTGTATCAAATCCACAATCCGGATCAGCTGACGGACTGGGAAGAGACGCTCCGGGCGCTCGACGACCTCGTTCGCAGCGGGAAAGTGCGCTACATCGGCAGCTCCAACATGACCGGCTGGAGCATCATGAAAACACGCGGACTGTCGCAGCTTCACGGCCTTCATGCATTCAAAAGCAGCCAGTCGTACTACTCGCTGGCGGCTCGCGAAATTGAAAGGGAGATCATCCCCGTCCTGCAAGACCAGAAAATGGGCCTGATCGTTTGGAGTCCGTTGGCCGGGGGGTTTTTATCGGGCAAATACTCCCGGAATGATCAGGGGACAAACGGAGACCGCCATGCCAAGCTGTCGTTTCCTCCCGTCGACAAGGAAAAGACGTTCGCCATCCTCGACGTGCTTCGCGACATTGCGGAAGCGCGCGAAACGACGGTGGCCCAAATCGCCCTAGCTTGGGTACTGAACCAGCCTGCCGTCACCAGCGTGATCGTCGGGGCAAAGCGTCCCGAGCAGTTGGCGGATAACCTGGCGGCGAGCGGCATCCTATTGAATCGTGACGAATTGGCGAGGCTGGACGAGGTCAGCCGCTTGCCGATCGAATACCCGGCGTGGCCTTTCTTGGCGCAAGACGACTCGATCGTCAGAAAACAACCTTAATCCTCCATCGCGCGAGTCGGGTATGATAACCCAGCTCGTTTGACGAGTCAACAACGCCGGGGGCCGGGGGAGCTTCCCCGCCCCCGGACTCGTTTGCGCCAACATTCCGCCAGAACTTTTTCACGCTCCTTTAACGGTCGCCAGCGGCTTGCATTTGGCCACGACCCGGGCCAGTCCCGCCCCGACGACGCTTTCGATAATGTGATCGACATCTTTGTAAGCTTGCGGCGATTCGTCGACGATCGACTCCAGCGATCGCTGGTTGACGACGATTTCCGAATCGGTTCCGACCCGCAGCGACGCTTTGAATTCATCCACCGTGACGAGACGCTTGGTGGCGCTGCGCGAACGGATGCGGCCCGCTCCGTGGCAAATCGAGTAATAGTTCGGTTTGCCCCCCTCGGCCCCGACCATCAAGTATGAGGAAGTCCCCATCGAGCCGGGGATGAGCGCCGGATGGCCCGTTTCCCGGTACGGCTCCGGATTGTCGGGATGATGGGCCGGAAGCGCCCGGGTCGCGCCTTTTCGATGGACGAAGTACGCGTTGCCGTCATGCTCTTCCTCCCAGGCGTAATTGTGCATCAGATCGTACAGCGTCCGCAGCTCGGCTTTCGGCCCGAATACGTCGCGGAACGCTTCCCGGACGGCGTAAGCGATCAGATGCCGGTTTGCGACGGCGTAATTGAGCGCCGAGTACAGCAAATGCGTATACGCTTGCCCGGCTTCCGAGTCGAGCGGAGCGAAGACGAGCTTCGGGTCGGCCGTGCCGAGACCGCGGGCTCGCATTGTTTTCGCCAGCTCGGAGGAGCAATGCTGGTTGACCGCTCCGCCCCACGCCCGCGAACCGGAATGAATCATCACGACGACTTGGCCGTCGTACAGTCCCCATGCTTCGGCGACGCCGCGGCTCGCTTCGTCGATCCGGATCTCCTGAATTTCGGCGAAATGGTTGCCGCCTCCGAGCGTTCCGAGCTGACGATGCGAGCGATGCCATACCGTGTCCGCGAACCGGTCCAGATGCTCCTCGTCGAAGCCGAATTTGGCGCATTCGACATGCGTCAGCGACGTCGCCTTGCGCGGGGAATAGCTGTCCGGCACATACTTTTTCGGCAGTCCGTGCAGTCCTTTACGGATCACATGCTCGAGCCGGATGTCGGAGAAATGGCCGCGCGCGTGCTCCTCCATCGGAAGGTAGGCTTCGATCGCCTTCACCAGCCTGCGGCGAACCCGGACGTCGCGAAGCTCCTCCCCGCCCAAATTCGTTGCGTGCACGCGCATTCCGCAGCCGATATCGCTGCCGACGATCGACGGCGAGACGTAACCGTCCCGCGCGTTCCATACCGCCGTCGTGCCGATGCACGTACCGACCCCGACGTGAACGTCCGGCGTATAGCTCATATAGACGTTCCCCGGTATTTGTAAATTGTTGTTGGCCATATCGAACACTTTATAGTCCAAAGCGCCGAATAGCGCGTCCGAAGCATAAACGTGCAGAGACCCTGCCGGCAATTGGACCTGCCGGTAATACGACGGGTTGGCATTAGCCGTAGTTGTAAACATGATTCCGATAAACCTCTCTTCTACTTTAAAAAAAATGAAAACGCAAAAAACCATGGACACCGTACGTCCATGGCAGTCAACTCGCTCGGTCGGCCCTGATGCGCGAAGCGCAAACACGACCCGTTATGCGACGATACACCCGGACAGGCCGACGAACGACGACGAACGGCAATAAGCGGCTTTGGAAACGGAATTCAAACGAATGCGGGACAACGGGCGAATAGCGCGAATCATCTTCATCGACCTCCTTCCAAAATATAGTTTTCATCATAACGGGGTACGCCGCTTGCTGTCAATACGTTTGACGGGAAAAAATCAATATAAGGAATAATCGGTTTGAACGAAATTCCATTAATCCGTCAACTGCCGATGAAGCCGTTCCCACAGTTCATCCTCCGTGATCATATCCGCCCAGTACGCTTTCAGCTCTTTAATCAATACCGAGATCATCGTGACCGGGATATTCAAATCCCGGTGGCTGCGAAAAGAAAACATCATTTCCCGATATAGCGAATGCCGGCTCGGCAGTTTGAGCGCTCCGTCTCCGGCGGCATCCTCCAAGCCTTGAAGCGCCGGAACGCCGACCGTACGCTGCCTGATCGATTGTTGGGCATCCGGCGAAGACAAATAGGCGACCAGCAGTCGCGCTTCTTCCGGATGCTCCGATCTTCCGTCAACCGCTGCGGCTATAGCGATCGCCATCGTCCGGGGTTCGTGGATGAACGGAATCGGCGACACATCGTAATCGAGGCTTGTGTTCCTCCATTCGTTCAAACCGAGATAGCTGGTAAGGATCATCGAAAGCTTGCCGTCCCAAAACATTTGATTGATTTCTTGATTGCTGTCCGACCAATAGAAGGGAAACACGTTCCGGTTACGGATGATCTCCTTGCACAGACGAATGCCCTCCATCAACGGCGTCCCGCGAAAGTCGGCGATCCGTCCGTTCGTCCAGCGAAAGGCTTCGCCGCTCTGAAGCAAAAAAATAGGCCACCGATTAAGCGACGGAAGATGAAAGCTAAATCCGAAATGGCCAAACGCCGTCAACCGTTCGGCGTGATCGATCAGGTCGCTCCATCTCCAGCTTCCGTTAGGCTCCGGCAAGCCGCATTCGCGAAAATGCCTCTTGTTATAGCAGAGGACGACAGGACCGAACACGACCGGCTGCGCGGCAAGATGGCCCCCATAGATAAAGCGTTCCGTCAAAAAAGGGAGGGTCTCCGGCTTTCCCCGCAGCGGCTCCAGGATCCCGGCCCTTCCCCGTTCAACCATCGTTTGAAACTGATACTCGTTTAGCAGAAGGACGTCGCTTGGAACATCCGCAAAGCCGGGATTTCCTTCGATCTTTCGGATTTTAACGGCAATTGAAGGATGTCGGTTTTGAAATTCCGTCAGCAACGGTTCCAAATGGACGTCGCGAACCGAGTTCGGGTTGCAGGTTAAGATCAGCGTAACGGGCGGTTTTCTATATTTCACCCGGTTGCCGACTCTGGGAATTTTCTCGATCCAGCCTTCTTCGACCAAAGTTTCAAGGCCTTTGCGTACCGAATTGTTGCTCAGACCGAATCTTGCTGCCAATACTTTCTCGGAAGGTAAATAGTGACCAGCCTCGTAACGCTTGGCGGATATGTCATCCTTCAGCATTTGTATCATCTGATCCATTTGTTTTCTGAATGCGTCGGCCGTTTTTTTCATGTTCCGTGCTCTCTCCCGCCACGTTATGATATAACCCTCATTATATCATGTTCCGCTATCAAGCATACCTCCTCATCTCATTGTGGTTCACAAAAAAGATTGCCGCAAGCTTGAATTTTTCAACCAGAACCAGTTAACCAGCAGTAAATTTGCCACTTTGTTTCCGTTATTTTCCGAAATACCCTCTCTAGTTGAAATTATAAAGCGGATTCTATTTACAATTTGAACCAGAGTGCTGTATGATTGGGGATGAAGAGAAACGGAAAGGAGGACTTTGGCAAATTCGGCAACAACATCATACCTTCATTGGAGGAGATCTCATGAGCCTGAATGCCGCGGGATATCAACTCACGCTCCGGGCAATGATCGCTTTCCTGATCATCTGTCTCATCGCCATTATGAATTTCAACATTTCCGCTTCCGCTGCGGAAATCCGATTCGAGAACAATAGTTTTGAGCAAGGGCTCTCCGGTTGGACGCTGACCGTCGACAAGGATAACGGCAACGACACCGACGAACGTGGCAGCGGCGCCCGGACAACGAACGAACAGGCTACCGCCGGTCAATATAGCGTCCGGATGGACGACAACAAGAAATCCCGTGCGTTTTCTTTGGAAAGCGGGAGGCTTGGGGTCGAGGCCGGTGCGACCTACGTGTCATTTGCCGACGTTAGAGTCAAGGGAGGAGCAGCTGAATTGCATATCCGGTTTTATGATGCCAACGGCCGGCTTCTGAAGGAGGCCTCCGCTTCAGCGGAATCGTCGGATCGTTGGAGGACGATTCAAGCGAGTGCGGCCGCGCCCGAAGGAGCCGCTTCCGCTTCCGTGGCGCTCTATTCCGGCAAAAACAACGAAGGAACCGCTTACTGGGACCATATTCGTATTACGAAAGACTTCACCAATCTCGGCGCCCAGGTCGGAACCTCGGCCCCTCTCGGATCGACCTTCGGAATCGGCGAGAACCAGAATCAAATATTTTCCGTCATTACGGGGAACGCAACGGATTTGCCCATGATGCAAATCATCGACGCGGATACTGAAAGCGCAATCAAAGCAATGCCGCTGCCCGCTTCGGCTTCAAACCCGACCGGAGCCTGGGGAGCCGCGACCGCGACCGACGGCGCCGTCTATTTCGGAGCTTACCAGAACGGTAGAATGTACAAGTATATACCGGGAGAAGAGGCTTTGACCGATCTTGGCCAGCCGATTCCGAGACAGGAATTCGTATGGGATCTTGCCGCCGGCAAGAACGGTAAAATATACGGAGGAACGTATCGAAACGCCGGTTTTTTTGAATACGATCCGGGACGCGGATTTACCCAAATCGGCGGCTTGCCCGTTTACGAAGCGCCGGGAGACAATATTCAATATGTTCGCGCGCTGGCACACGATGCGGAGCGCAACGTCTCCTACCTGGGGGTCGGCTCCAACGCCTCTGTCATTCGGTACGATCATGCCTCCGGAACGATGACGGATATTTTGCCCGCAAAATACAAGTCGACGGCATTGGCCGGAGCCGTCGAATTCGAAGGCGATCGCGTTTTCGTTTCCATTGGGGGATCTATTGTCGTCCTGCATGTTGCCGTGAATCCGGACGGGTCGGTTACCGCCACTGAAGAAGCGGCAACCTCCGGCACAACGCCGCGCGTGTCACCGGAGCGCGACGGCGGCGTCTATTTGATCAAAAGCGGCAAGCTGGCTCATTATGACATTGCGTCCAAAACATTTTCGCTGCTTCCTCACACCGTTTCCGGCCGAGTCCAACGCTTTGGCTGGATCACGCTGAAGGATCAGACCCAATATCCGGGCGAAACGCTTGTCGCGGTTGCTTCCACCAATAACGAAACGTATCTGATGAAATACAACCCGCAAAACGGCGCATTCCGCATGGCCAGAGTCGAAGGAACCCCGCGCATTCCGGGCGCTATTAACAGCATCGGCACGGGGCCGGACGGAAACATTTATACGAGCGCCTTTCAATACGGCGGTTTGGGTATGTATCGCCCGTTCGAAGGGGATTCCAACGACCAACAGCCCGATTACGTCTATGCGCCCATCAATCAGATCGACGCCATGGCGTCATTCAACGGCAAGCTGTATCTCGGCGTCTATCCCGGAGCCACCTTGTTCGAGTATGACCCGAATCAGCCTTGGAACCCCGGCGTCAATCCGAAAACCCGCATAAGCACGGCCGGCTTCCGTCAGGATCGCCCCAAAGCGATTGCCTACGGGGACAATCGGGTATTCATGGGCACGACAGGGATTACCAACGAACGAAGGGGAGCCTTGTCCGTTCATGATTTCGAGACGGGAACCACGACCGTCCATCAGGATATCGTAGCCGATCAGAGCGTTATTGCGCTCGTTTACCACAACGGCCTTCTTTACGGGGGATCGTCCATTCGCGGAGGGTACACGAGCATACCGACCCAAACCGAGGCAAAGCTGTTCGTCTACGATCCGGAAACGAAGACGAAGGTCGCGGAGCTTAGCCTGCCGACAAAAAACAACGGCAACAAACCGACCTCGATCACGGAATTGATCGTTATCGATA
This sequence comes from Paenibacillus sp. GYB003, assembly GCF_036577625.1. Lineage (NCBI taxonomy): Bacteria > Bacillati > Bacillota > Bacilli > Caryophanales > Paenibacillaceae > Paenibacillus > Paenibacillus sp. GYB003. Next base: position 150,750 of record NZ_JARBDC010000013.1, read on the forward strand.
ATAAAATTTGGGGCTTCGCCGAAGGTTATTTGTTCATCTTCAATCCTGCCGATCGGACGTTCGAATACTTCGAGGAAAAGTTCCCGGACGTGCAATACGCCGGAGGGACGTATCGGGATGCCGACCTCGTAACGGTTGAGAAGGATCCGAACTCCGTCTATGGCACCATCGGCAGCAAATATTTATTCAAAATAAACAAGAGCGATCAAGCGGTTACGATCCTCAGATCGGACGGCGCCGACATGCTGACGGCCGACCCTCTCGGCAACCTGTATTACAAACATAACGACCGGGAGCTTTGGCGATATTCGTTTTAAAAAAACCTTGGCGGTAGTTGGAAGATGAACAAAGGTCGCCCCGCCGGCGACCTTTTTTCGCGTATTGAAACTAGCGAAACTGGCTTACGTCGAATGCAATCCGCCCGGCATCGCCAATCTACCGAGCCAGCTTCCCTTGAAGTTACAGCGTTTTCCGTACGTATTCCATGATGTACCTTTCTTGAAAGCCAAGGCTGTCATACAAATTTCTGGCATAATTCCCGACGACGCACCAAAGGTCGACGTTTGCATGGCCGCGCCGATAAATCTCGTTGCATATATACATCGCAAACTTTCTTCCGATCCCCAGCCCCTGAACGTCGGTACGGACGGAAATACTGCTGAGTTCGTTGCCGGAAATGTGGCTATAGGCGACGACTTCCCCATTCCTTTCATAGACGAACCGGTCTTCCGCATCGTCCTTCCATGCTCTTCGTTCTTTTTCGCTGGGCCGGGCAATTACGGAATCGGGAAAGCTCCCGACACGGACGCGCATTTCATGAAAAGCCGTGGCATACAACGACTGAGCGGCCAAATAGTCTTCGTCCGCATACGGCCTCGCCGGAAGCTCCTCCATAGGGAAGGGATCGCCGGTTCGCCGCATGAGAGCCGATGAAAAATAGGTATCATATCCGAGCTTGCGCGCAAACGCAAAAGACGATGGACGACCGGCACGAAAGGAGCTTCTGACTTTCTGGGTTCCGCCCGCCCGCAATTCGGCTTCCGCACGCTTTACCAGTGCGGATCCGATTCCTTGCCTGCGAAACGGCGGAGCGACAAACACCGTTAAATAGGATTGGGTTGCAGGCTCGTTCACTTGGGCCAGCGCAACAAGCCGATCTTCAATAAACCCGGCCATAAACAATTCCGGTTCTTTCGCAAGCACCCGAAGAATGGTTTCACCCGCTTCGACGTCATGGCTAATTAATTCGCATGCGGTATTATAATCTTGTTCACTGAAGCGTTCGTATCGGATATTTGCGATGTTCATCGGCCTTCGATCCCTCCGTTTTCATTGAGACCTTCTTTCTGTCAGTTGCGCGCCGGTTAGAGCTCTATCAGCTATCCGCACAATTCCTCCATTTTCCATAAGCATTATACCATTCTTATCGGGAGAAGCAGTCGGATTAGAACATGTATAAACTAAACTATCCTGCTCGATCGTCAGCCTTGTACTTTTCTCTCCATATGTATTTCACGAAGTAACAAAAATAAAGGAAGGCCTAATGAAACACCTGCCGCAAGCGTACCGACAATCGGCAGCCATAGAAGCCTCATACCGCTTCTTTTGCCTTCAAAGAGAATGAACCCGATAAGTACAATTGCCGATACTAAAACATCCATCCACGCAAAAGATCCAATACGCGTTTGCGCTATTTCTTCTATGAATCGGGACGAATCAAGACCGTTCGCGATGATCCAAGGAAGAAACTGCGAATAGGGCAGCGCAACTCCCAAAACGGCCAGCACTCCATAGAAGTATTTCAATATAAACCCTCCCCGAAAATGCCATGGACTATCCCTTATTATTAATGGAGCCTGCACATAAGCGATTCGGCCTCGTCCCAGAGCCGCGGCAGAAACTGCAGCACGTCCTCGGCACGACGCGCAAGGGTGTCGGACGAGGGGATGCCGAGGTCTTTAACGAATTCCTCAAAAGCCGGAGCCAGCTCGACTTGTAATTTTGGGGCATCGGCGGAAAGTATTTTGTGGCACCGGGCGAAGGTCGCCCCGATCCAGAATACCGCTTCGCGGTGATATCCGTCGCGGATAAGGTTGCGGCTGCCGTCAATCGCAATCGGTCGTGAAGCGACGGTGATGTCGCTGCTGAAGAGGAAAGGGGTTTTGGCGTGCGCCGCGGCGGCGTCGAAGGTACGGGCAAGTGCGCTCAAATGATGGCTGGCGCGCTGCGGAGTCCAATGCTCGCAGCCCAGCAGCCTCAACAATTCCGGATAGATGTCGGTTCGACCGAACTCCCGAAGAACGTTGTACACAGCCAGGTAGCGAAGCCGCACGGTAGGGTTGCGAAGAGCTGCGACGAGCAGGACGTGTGTGGTGACTCCGGTCATGAATAACCATGCCATGAACTGGTCATGCCATGGTGCTGTCGGATCGATGTTCCTTAGCCCATGCTCTATTTTCTGCCTGACGTTTTCGCAGCGGCGCCGCACCCAATCCCTCTCGGCAAAATGGCGCGACACCTTCTGCTGCACGACGCGCAGCTGTCCGGTAGGATCGGCAATGATGGTATCCACGCGGAAGCTGCCGGCCAGGTGATACGATGCCAGAACCTCCTCGGGAGAGGCGATCTGGTTCCACGATAAGAAGGTTATTTCGATCAGCGCACCGCGGTAAATGAACTTCCCCGGTTTCAGAGGCGGATTTGCTTCAGAGGTAACAACGACAACGTCCATGTCGGAGCCCACCGACATCATTGCATCATCCGGCTGACCAACCGTCGAGCCGCTGAAATACGCCCCCATGAACCATGGTTCCTGGCCGGTATACTGCATGACCCACTCCGTTGCTGCCGCTCGAGCCACGCCTATGTTCATGGATGATCCCTCCGATCTATATTCAGGCAACTACTTGATCTACCCATCCTCCTTCAAGCCGGCTCATCCTCCACCACCGCAACGGCTCGAACCGGGGAGCCGTCGCCGCTGACGATGCGCAGCGGAAATCCGTAAAACATAAAGTCGGTTCCGTCGGGAAGACGATCCAAACCTTGCAGCCCCGTATACGTCACAATTCCGATCCCCAACAACGCCCGCTCCAGTTGTTCAGACAGTTCGCCGCCAACGAACGGTGGTCGCAGCACAGCGAGTCGGTCCAAGATTTCCAACCCGACGGATTCGGCGAAAAACAGGCCCCGGCCTGCCGGCCAAGCCGGGTCTTCGAGCCGTACTACGCGCGACGCTCCGAAAAATCGCTCCAATGGCAGCTCATCCAAGGTCGCGGCTCCGGGGTGCATGTGCGAAGGCGCGTCCACGTGAGTTCCCGTATGGCTGCCCATCGAAAGCTGCCGCAGTTCCCATGTATGACACTCGTATGTATGCGCCACCTTGACCTTTACCTCCGGATCGCCGGGATAAACGGGCATGCCGTCCGCAATCGGCAACGACAAATCGATCACTCTCACTCAGGCGCCTCCTTTCCTGCAAGCTATTATCCAAATTACATTCTGCTTGACTTGAACGATCGTACTCCGGCGCTCTAGCAATCCTTAAGCGGAATGGAAAATTCAACATAAAAAGGATGAAGCTCTTCGTTCAAGCAAAGCTCGATTCTTTGCTTGAAATTTCCCCAACTTACCATCTCTAATGCTGTTTCGATTGGAAAAAATCCTGCTTCTAACGACTCCGGAGTCGTTGTTAATTCTCCCCCGACCGGTCTGCCCAAAAATAAAGTGTTACAAATACTACTGCTTACATTTTGAAAAACACCGCAAAACTTTGTCACTTCTATATCTATACCGCTCTCTTCCTTGGTTTCCCTTATCGCTGCATCCTTCAACGATTCACCTTCTTCAACCTGCCCTCCCGGCATTTCCCATCCTCGCCTGGGCCCTTTTATCAACAATATTTCGTTACGCTCGTTAACAACAATTGCTGCTGCGGAAAGTATATGTTTTGGCGCCATTCCTTCGTCCTCCCCTCCTAAATTGACAAAATTATACTGATACGGAGCCACAAGATTACACTTCAAACCGATTGTACCAATCCTGACAAACAGTTATTTTACGACCATCAGGATCGTATACGTCAAAATATCGTCCACATCCTGGATTATCGTATCTATCACCCACTGGTACATTTTCTTCTTTTAATTTCCGATAAAATCCTTCAATGTCTTTCGTACCAATTTCAAACCAATGCATCGATATGTCATTTGGCTTATCTTCAACATTTTCTATTTGGTGCAGCCAAATTTTGGTGCTTTTGGTTATGCGTACTTCCCTCGAACCTGTCTTCTCGAATCCCAACCGATCGACATAAAATTCAAATGACTTCTCAAGATTATTGACTGCAAAATTGATAATATGCATTCCAACCGCTCGTTCCTTATTGATTGGTATTGAGTCTAACATTGATAATCCATCCTCCCCGGACGCTTCATTAAAAAAACTCGAATTACTTTTAAGGCTTCTTCATCATCTTAAGTAATAATCGTTTCTTCAGAAATACTCTGGGTGTTTCATATTTCTGCACGTTTTATCACTTCTTCAATGGGATGTAGATCTCCACTATGGAGTCGTCCGATACTGGATTAAACCTTTCATCATATCTTTCAAAATTCGGTTGGAGCATATCAAGTTGAGACGCGTACTGTTTAAGGATTAAATCCCAAGTTTGTTTTAAATATTTGATTTTCCCTTTATGCATGAATATTGCATAATCATTCGCCGGAACAACCATACCGTCCATTCCTTCAGGAAGATTGCCCACAGATGCAACTTCCATACAGGCCGTATATCGTCGATTAACGAGTAGACCATATCCGATCTTTGGGTTAATCATATAAGGAATTTCATTCATTCTTGCATATAGTTGATCCCACGTATCTTTCATCCCAGTAGGTGATAAATCATTGCTAATGCCAATTACCATAAAGCTTTGTATGTGCTCTATCTTCATTGATTGCAAAACTATCCCTCCCTCTATGGTTATCGTCAGCTTTCTTTTGGATTGATACAATCAAAATGGCGTACGTATCACTTCCCGAAATAATGATGCCACTGACTAGGGAAAACTAACGAAACTTGATACGTTTTTTTGCAACGGTGTCACTAAACGAAGATTAGAGCTGCGCGACATCTTAACAGGTTGGTAGTGCGGCAGGATAAGGAATGTCCTTCCAGCATCGGGACAATTTGTTGCGGGTGAACCGCAGCTCTCCGCTCTCGTTTTCCCAAAAAACAAGGGCAAGAATACCGGTCGTTTTTCCCGATTTTTCTTACCCTTCACTAATTGAGGTGTTCATGACCGTAATAAAGTAAAGTTGCTAATCCGTGCCGACAGCCACGTCTTTCAAGCTTTAATTACTCCCGCCAAAAACGATAATATAACCGTCTAAGTCTTTGACCGCAAACTCTTTCCATCTTGTATTACCCATATCTTCTGTTTGCGGAGTATAAGCAATAACGGCCCCTTTTGCTACAAACTCCTCGTACAGGGACTGTACACCATCGAAATCAGTATAAGCGTAAGTATCCCAACTTGTTGGCGGGCCTGACCAATCATGAGGAAAACGGTCCTTTGCCGGCTTGGCATTAGGTCGCACATCTTCCGGCTTTTCCGCTTGTTGCAGCAAAAAACCTACGCCATCACGTTCAGCATGGCCCCAGCCATCAACCGTAAAGCCCAATACTTGCTTATAGTATTGTTTGGCTCTGGTAAGGTCGGAGACAAGTCTCACCTGTAAAGCATGGCCAATCCGTGCTTTTTCTCCTGCGAATGCATCTTCCACTGTTATGCTTCTCCCTTCTATTTTTTTTGACTTACGAGTATCCGATGCCAAAAGATACCGCAAATCTGACAAGGTTGTTGAATTTAGTCCGAATGCACGTAAACCACGTTCCCATCCGGATCATACCATTCAAACCATTTCCCGCTAAGGCGACTTTGCGGTCTTCCGCAACCGCAATCACCTGAGCCCTCTCACGTCGCTGCTAAACGGCGCAGGCGCCGTGACTGCGAGAACGCTACTCCTGCGCCTACTTGGTTGGTTGCGTCGGGTCAGACGATCACGCGATAGTGAAGATGAACAACGCCGCTTCGGAAGCGGCGCTCGCCGAGCAACTCGAGCCGCATGAGGACGTTATCCGGCAATGCTCGCTTACCTCCACCCAAGACAATCGGATTAAGAAGCAGATGACACTCGTCGATCAGTCCCGCGCTCATCGCCTGCCCAGCAAGCTCGAGGCCGCCAATCGTAATGTCGGCTCCTGAGGACTCCTTCAGCCTCCGGATCGCATCAGGATCGAATTCGCGCTCGATCCTCGTCCTGGCGCTTGACACTGCCTGAAGCGTCCGGGAATATACGATCTTCTCAGCCGCTCGCCAGATCTGCCCGAATTCCCGCCTTACCTCCGGTTGATCGCCGCTGGCGCTCGCCGTCTCCCAGTACACCATCGTCTCGTATAATCGACGTCCGTAAAGGTAGGTGCCAATCGTCCGCTGGAAGTCAGTCCAGAACGCATACGTCTCGTCATCGGAGATCGACCAATCGATATTGCCGCGCTCGTCCTCCATGTACCCGTCCAAAGATACATTAGCAGCGTAGATCAGTTTAGCCATTTCAATACCGCCCTCCAAATGGATTTTATCTTCCGCCATTCATTCGATCGACGAATACATTCCGTTAGCAAAAGGGCATCCGCGAAAAATGAATGTTCGGTCGCATACTGCTCATGCTCGTCGTTTAAAAATGCAGCCGCCGATTCGTGCGGCGGGCCGATTTCAAAATAACTGTATTTTAAGCGCAGTTTCCAATGTTTCATCCGATTAGACTAAAGCCGCGAAAGCTTGGCAATAGAATTGGCGGCTGAGGCAACAGAGTCAGCCGTCAATTTGTCGTCAAGCACAACAATCGCAGGCGACGGATACAAACTCTCATATTCGGCATGGAGTACAAGCGCGACTTGATTCGGCAGACTAACTTGGGCACGCAAAATATGATGCCATGGTACAGTGTAGCCACCGGTTTTATCCACATTAACGGCTTCGATACCTTCAACTTTTATTGGCGAAGTTCCGTCGTAATACGCGATTTTGCTTGTTGCAGGCGAGGGAACCGGTCTTTCTTTCTTGGTGGAAGGGGTCTTCTTGGGACGAATCAGCAGCTCCCGCAAAACGATACAGATCGCCGGAAGAAGGAAGGCTAGAACGGCCAACCACTGGCTTGAGGTCAACAGCAACGTTCCTAAACAAAGTGCGGCCGATAGGATGGCAAGCAGCCACAAATATAACCCTTCCAGCCGTTTCGAAGAACGTTTTTTTGCGGAAGGCGAATGAGCAATTCGTGTTTCTTCTATCCCCGGCGCAACCGTTGGTTCTTCGTTATTCCGGTCTTCGCCGTTCCTTTCTCCCTTTGGTAAATGCTCGCCTCCCAATAAATACGAATTCATTTTTTCGTTCCGGCGCTCAAACCATAATTCGTCCGGACGCCACCAAAAATGAAGGCAATCCTCAATCTGCTCCAAGTACTGAAGCGGGTCCGTATAAAAGTTAAAAAACTGGGCCAGTTCCAAATGAACAACGGGAGCTTGATGCGATTGCACATGTGTAAATAACGTTTCCAACCATTCCGACATATACGGACCGAGTCCCGGGAAACGCGCCAAAGCAACAGGCAAGCTCTGTCGCAATTGCGCCGCAGCCTCTCCCCATGGAATGTGCCAATTTAATGCCTCCGCGAATGCCTCCCATTCGGGTGAATCCTCAAGCTCCTCGTTTTCCAGACTGGGTTTAACCGCATTCCAAGTCGATGTAAGCCGCTCGCGATAACGCTGATATTGCTCCTGACTGACGAAGCTGAACCACAAAAGCGCGAGAAAATTGTTCGTCTCGAAGGCAACATCCCCATACTGTCCATCTGCCGCCCCCTCAGTCACACTCAAAAACGTCCGATTTCCCATAATTTCCGACACATCCTCTTTTTACTATAACACCGAATTTACCGGGCTGGAATCGTTGCATGAGATACTCGATTAAGGATTGCATCGGACATGACGTCTCGCCTCCGGTTCTTTATGGTAAATTCACCCATAGACAGAATAACGAATGTATGTTCGCTTGTAAAGATGCTCTTTTTAGTACGCGCCAAAAAATCCCCGTCCGGCCGGCAGACGGGGATTTACACAAAGAAAGCGCGCATTTGCAATGTTAGGTCATCCGTTGTTGCGGATGAGTCCTATTCATGTTCGCTTTCATGAAACCGACGGATTCTCTTCACCTTTTTAGGCGCCCTCCTGCCGAGTCTTAATTGACGCGCGATCGTTAAACCGATGAGATAAGCCGGAGCCGACGTATTGCCGTCAACCGTAAAGGGGATGATCGAATCATCCGCAACGACCAAGTCCTTGACGCCGTGTACGTGTCCCCGCCGATCGACAACGCCGCCCCGGCCAAGCGGAGCCATGCGAAGCGAGCCTTGCTGATGGTGATTGTGGCCGAAGTTTTCCTTAATGAACGCCTCGAGCTCGGAGTCGCTATCGATGATTTCCGGCGAAGGCGAGAGGAGACGATACGCCGGATCAATGGATCGGAAATGTTCCGCAATTGATTTGATATAGATCCGGTATATGTTCTTTATCGCTTCCAGATCGCGCGGATCGGATAAAAATCCTTCGTCGGCCAGCACGATTTGAAGCGGATCGTTGCTCTGAATCGTGATCGAGCCCCGGCTCTTTGGCCGTAAGTAAATAATCGCGATCGACAACGTGTCGCCCGACGGGATGCCGATCAGTTGGACCCCCCTGCGGTCCGGGTTCGCTTCGGAGGTCGGATCGGGCAGGAAAGCGCCGCCCGCAAATAAGGCTTTCGGGTCGGTATTCGCCGGGAGATCGTTCAAGTTGACGCTAAATACGGCGGAATTAAGCGTATGGTTACGGAGATGCTTCCCCACGTTCGGATTGTCGAAGATCACCGGTATGCCTGCTCTCCGAAGAAGCGAAGAAGGTCCTATGCCGGAAAGCATCAAAAGCTGAGCGCTATTGATTCCCGCGGATATTATCACTTTTTTGCGGCAGTAGGCACGGACGCATTTCCCTTCCTTTAGAAACTCTACGCCGACAGCCCGTCTGTTCGAAAACAGGACGCGAAGCGCCGTCGATTTAAACAATACGCGCAGCTTTCGGCCGTCAACGCCGCGTCCGGCTGCATTCATAATATCGGCCGAAAGAAAGGCCGTAGACGAGCTTTCCCGACGACCGTTCGGTTTTTGGTATAGCTGCCAACGGGTAAACGGACCGAGGGGCGTATCCGGATCGTTATAGTCGACAATCTCCTGAAACCCCGTCGCCCGTTCTATGGCCGAAACCAGCTTCTCCGCTATAACGGATGAATTGACCGGCGCTTGTCTTATATCGATCCGGCCGTGAAATCCGCGAGCGCCGGGATTTTCGGTTATCCCGTTATAGTTCTCCAGCTGCTTGAACCGATTGATCGCCCGCTTCGGCGACCACAGGGGCCCGAGCAATGTTTCCCATTCCCGGAATACGGCCGAAGTCGGTCTTACATACTGCTGGGTGTTGATGGAAGAACCGCCGCCTAAAACCCGTCCCGTCGTCCATTCGAAGGTACGATCGTCAACTTCCTCCTGAGGTACGCCCTCGCCTTGCCAGAAATATTGCGGAAAAAAAAGCTCTTCAAGCTCAAGCGCGAAGGCGGAGTCCTTAATCGGAGCGTCGTTATTTTTATTTTCTCCCGCTTCCAATACAAGGACCGATGTTTTGAAATCGTCCGACAGCGTTTTGGCCATGACGGCTCCGGCCGGACCGGTTCCGATCACAATGTAATCGAATATCCATTTCGTTTTCCTCTGCACGCGACTCATTCCGTTGATCTCCTTGGTTGTTTATGTCTGTCTTGGGCTAATGCAGTGTATTGCTTTCGGAGATCTGTTGTGTCAGCTTTTCATAAAAAAAGAGCGAGCTTCCCTTTCGGAAGTGGTCTTACCCCCGTCAAGTAGACAGTAAAAAAAGAGGTTAATTTATACGGCGATCGCCATTCGGTACTCAACCGGAGAGCGGTCGCCGAGTTTTTTCTGAAAGCGTTCATGGTTATAAAACTCTATATATTCTGCAATGAGACGACGTGCTGCATGCCCATCGTTCGGGCGCTTGAGGTACAGTTGCTCGGTCTTCAGATGAGAGAAGAACGACTCCATACATGCATTGTCAAAACAGTTGCCCCTTCTGGAGTGACTGCCCTGTAGTCCTTGAGCCGATAGTTGAGTCTCGTAAGCTTTGTGCGTGTATTGAAACCCCTGGTCGGAGTGTAGAACCGCATCCTTACGGGTACCGAGCTGCTTAACGGTGTCGAGCACAAGTTGCAAATCATTACGCTCTGAAAACTCCCAAGCGACAATCTCATTGTTATGCAGATCCATTACAGTCGACAAATAGTTAAAATCGTGGCCGATCCGTACATAGGTAATATCTGTGACCAGCTTGGTGAATGGAGCGTCTGCGTGAAAGTCTCTGTTCAGGACATTTGCAAACACGACAGAAGGTTTACGTCCGGCATTCGGACGCTTCTTGCGAATAACTGACCGGATTCCAAGCTCT